>JBDLWC010000021.1:0-15675 GCA_039804485.1 Verrucomicrobiota bacterium | reverse complement strand
TGACGCTTGAAAAACGGTCCGGGAACACCTAGACCGAACGACGCTTACTCCCTCGCCCATGTTTTTCGCCCAACTCAACCCCCTCTCCGCCGCCACGACCGCTCCCGCCGCCGCCCCGGCCGCCGCGGCGCCGATCAACCATTTCATCGTCGGAGACATCCAAAAAGTCGTCGCCAAGGCCCCGGAAGACTGGGGCAGCATCCTGACGCACGCGGCGGGCTATATCGCCCTGGCCTACTTCACCGGCTGGGTGGCCAGCCTGGTCATGCGCTGGATTTCGACCAAGTTCGGCCAAAGCCCGATCACGGAGGCCACCGTGGCCGCTCTCGGCAAATCCCTCCCGCTGATCCTCCCGGCCTACAGCCTGCTTTTCCTGATCAAGGCCAACGCCCCCTACCTGGCCCACGTCGGCTGGCTCGACTTCACGGTCGTCGCCGGCGCCTTCCTCTGCTCGCTCGCGCACACGACCTCCGTCTTCTACCTGGTCTCCATCCCCATCGCCTGGGCGCAGAAGATCGCCGACCGCTCCGAGAACAAGCTGGACGACATCCTCGTGCCGATGTTCTCGACCGTCATCCGCATCGCCGTGGTGCTCGTCGGCGCCTTCAAGGCCATCTCGATCATCGACCCGAAATCCTCCGATGCGATCCTCGGCCTCCTCGCCGGCGCCGTCGTCGGCCTCGCGTTCGCCTCGCAGGACACGATCAAGAACGTGTTCGGCGCGGTGATGCTCATCGTCGACCAGCCTTTCACGCTCGGCGACGTGATCAACATCGGCAGCCATGAAGGGAAAGTGGAATCGCTCGGCCTCCGCTCCACGACGATCATGATGCTCGACGGCCAGCGCCTCGCCATCCCGAACGGCGACCTCGCCACGCGCCCGATCGTCAACCTCTCGCGGCGCGATTTCATCCGCGCCCAGGACCTGATCCACCTCGAGGCCAACACGCCCGCGGAAAAGGTGAAGGAAGCCGTCGACATCATCCGCGGACTCCTGTCCGGGCACGAAGGATTCCAACCCAGCCACCCTCCCCTCGTGCACGTCCTCGAGTACGGCGAGTGGGCGGTCAACGTCCGCCTGATGTACTGGTATTACCCGGCCCAGTCCGCCAAGCAGCTCGAGTTCAACCAGCAGCTGCTGCTGCGCGTCAGCGAGAAGCTGCAGCAGGCCGGCATCCGCGTGGCCGCCCAAGGCACGCCGCAGAACCGCTGACCTTACCGCCATGCCCCTCATCGAAGCAAAGCACCTGTCCAAGGCCTACGGTCCGATCCGGGCCGTGCGCGACGTGTCGTTCGCCGTCGACCGCGGGGAGGTCGTCGGCTTCCTCGGGCCGAACGGCGCCGGGAAATCCACCACGATGAAGATGCTGACCGGGCACCTGCGGCCGGACGCCGGAGCCGCGATCATCGCCGGCCATGACGTCACGGAAGCGGCCGTGGCCGCGAAGCAGCGGCTGGGCTATTCGCCCGAAGGCGCCCCTGCCTACGGCGAGATGACCGTGCGGGAGTTCCTGCGCTTCGCCGCCGACCTCCGCGCCCTGCCCGACCCCGCCGAAAGCGTGCGCGCCACCCTCGCCCTCTGCCGGCTGGAAGAAGTCGCCGCCCAGACCATCGACACGCTCTCCAAGGGCTACCGCATGCGCGTGGGCTTCGCCCAGGCGGTGCTGCACGACCCCGAGGTGCTCATCCTCGACGAACCGACCGACGGCCTGGATCCGAACCAGAAGTTCGAGGTGCGCCGCATCCTCAAGGAGATGGCCGCCCGCAAGGCCGTCATCGTCTCCACCCACATCCTCGAGGAAGTCGGCGAACTGTGCACCCGCGTGATCGTCATCGCCCAGGGCGAAGTCCGCTGCGACGAATCGCGCGAGCGCTTCCTCGCGCGCGGCGCCGACCTCAACGCCGTCTTCCGCCGACTCACCGCCTGAACCTTTCCGCCATGTCCTCGACCCCGTCGCTCCCGTCTCCCGGCCTCCGGCCTTTCACGGCGATGCTCCGCCGCGAATTCGCCGGCTTCTTCCGCACGCCCCTGGCCTACGTCTTCCTCGCGGTGTTCAACGCCTTCGCGGTGTCCCTCGCCTTCTTCGTGGGCGGGCTCTACGAATCGGGCGTCGCGAGCCTCGATCGCTTCTTCCTTTATCATCCTTGGCTCTGGGCCTTCCTCGCTCCGGCCGCGGGCGCCCGCCTCTGGGCCGAGGAGCGGCGCCAAGGGACGCTCGAACTGCTGCTGACCTGGCCCGTCACGGTCTGGCAGGCCGCCCTGGGGAAATTCCTGGCGGCCTGGCTGTTCCTCGCCTGCGCCTTGCTGATGACCCTGCCGGTCGCCCTCACGGTCGGCTGGCTCGGCGACCCTGACTGGGGCGTGATCGTCTCGGGCTACGTGGGCTCGCTGCTCTGCGCGGGAGCCTGCCTCGGCGTCGCCGCCGTGGCCTCCGCGCTCACGCGGAGCCAGGTCATCGCCTTCGTCACCGGCTTCCTCGCCTGCTTCATCCTGGTGCTGGCCGGCTACGGCGTCTTCGACGAACTCCTCGCCGGGGCCCTCGGCGCCGGCACGGTGGACGAAGTCCGCCGACTCGGCCTCTGGCGCAACCTGGAGCCCTTCACGTTGGGTCTCCTCGACCTCCGACCCGTCGCCTATTTCCTCTCCGTGGCCTTCGCCGGCCTCGGGCTGAGCACCATCATCGTCGAACGCCGCTGAGCACCCCGCCCATGAACCGCCCCCAAGCCTGGCTCGCCGCCGCCGCCGTCCTCGCGGCCGCCTTCTTCGTCAACCTGATCTTCGGCGCCGTCGGCGCCCGCGCCGACCTGACCGCCGACCGCACCTTCACGCTTTCGCCCGGTTCGCGCCGGATCATCGCCCGCCTCGACGAACCCGTGACGCTGGAGTTCTTCGTCAGCCGGTCCGACGTCAAGCTGCGCCCTTACCTCGAGAGCTACTCCCGGCGCGTCGAGACGCTGCTGCGCGAATACGTGGCCGCTTCCGGCGGCAAGATCCGGCTCGTCGTGACGGACCCTCGTCCGGACACCAAGGAAGAGCAGCGCGCCCAGCGCCACGGCATCGCCGCGATGCGCGCCGCCCAAGGCAGCGCCTACCTCGGCCTGACGGCCCAGCAGGCCGACACGGTCAAGGCCGTGCCGATGCTGGATCCGTCCCGCGAACGTTTCCTGGAGTTCGACCTGTCCAAGCTCCTCGCCGCGGTCTCGCGCCTCGACCGTCCCAAGCTGGCCATCGTGAGCTCGCTGCCCATCGGCGGCCCGGCCCCGACGAGCGAACAGCAGCCAGGTCCGGCGGACTTCCTGCTGGCCGAGCTCGGACAGTCCTTCGACGTCGTCACGGTCAACACCACGGCCAAGGAACTGCCCGCCGGCGTCGCCGTGGTGGCGCTCATGCACGCGCACCACATCGATCCTCAGCTGGCTTATGACATCGACCAGTTCCTGCTGAAGGGCGGACCGGTCTTCGCGGCCGTGGACCCGCTCTCGCGCATCCAGAAATTCCAGCAGGGCAACGTGCCCTTCATGATGGCGCCGATGGCCCTCACCGCCGCCAGCGACCCGACCCTCCTCCGCGCCTGGGGCGTGCAGGTCGAGATGGATGCGGTCACCGGGGACAACGCCAACTCCGTCACCATCCGGGGCGGACGCGGCGAACCGGTGCAATATGCGCCGGCCTTCGCCGCCGGACCGCCTTCGTTCTCGGCGGACTCGCCGCTCACCAGCGACCTCCGCGAGATGGCCTTCATGGAGGCCGGGGCCCTCTCCCTGATCTCGGGCGCCGAGACCCGCCTGAAATTCGAACCGCTGGTCACGCAAGCCGGACCGGGCGTGGGCGCCGTCTCGGTCGCCGCCGCCAACGCCGGGCCGTTCGAGAAGACCGCGCTCGGTTTCCAGCCTGACGGCAAGCCGCGGGTGCTGATCGCCTCGGTGACCGGCCTGTTCAACTCCGCCTTCCCCCAGGGCGCGCCCGCCCCGGCCCAACCGGAGCCCACGGCGCCTGGTCAGCCCGCCCCGCCGCCCGCGAAGCCTCGGACCGGCCCGCACCTGACGACGAGCAAACAACCCGGCCGCCTCATGGTGATCGCCGACTCGGACTGCCTGATGGATCCGTTCACGGTCCGTCAGCGCCAGGTCGCCGGCCAGGCGACCATGGAGCCGATGAACGACAACTTCGGCTTCGTGGTCAGCGCGCTCGAGACGCTCAGCGGCAGCGACGAGCTGGTCTCCCTCCGCTCCAAGGGCTCCTCGCTCCGACCCTTCAAGCGCGTCCAGGACCTGGAACGCGTCGCGCAGTCGCGCTATCAGGCCAAGCTCGACGAGATCGAACGACGCCTCGAGGAGGCCAACACGAAGATCACCGAGCTCTCGCGTCAGACGGGAAGCACCCCCGCCAAGGGCTTCCTGATCACGCCCGAGATGCAGCGCGAGATCGAGAAGTTCCAGGCGCAGGCCGACCAGCTCTCCGAAGAACGCCGCGCCATCCGCCGCGGCCTCACCGAAGACGTCACCTCGCTGGGCCGACGCCTGCAGGTCCTGAACCTGCTCGCGGGTCCGGCCGTCGCCCTGCTCTTCGGTCTGGCCTATGCCTGGCTGCGCCGTCGCAAGCTTTCGTAACCGCCATGCGTCACTCGAAACTCCTCATCGGCACCCTGGCGCTGGGACTGCTCGCCCTCGCCACCGTCCGCTTCACCCGCGAGGTTCCGCCCTCCGAGGGCCCCTCCTCTCCCCTCGTCGCCCCGACGGTCTTCGACGGCCTCCGGACCCTCGTCGTGAAGGCGAACCAGAAGTCCGTCACGATCGAGAAGACCGCCGCAGGCTGGGCCGTGAAAGAAAAACTCGGCCTACCCGCCGACCTCGAGAACCGCTTCGTCCCGCTGGTGCGCGCCCTGCAGAAGGCCCGGAACCTCGGCCAGCTCACCGCCAACCCGAAGCGGATCGAAAAACTCGGCCTGGCCGACTCCGCCGTCGAGCTGACGACGTCCGACGGACAGGTCACCCGCCTCGAATTCGGCAAGCAGACGGAGGATGGCGTCGGCGCCGCCGCGCGTCTCGCCGGCCAGACGAACGCCATCCGGACGGACTTCTCCGGCTACCTGGAGGGCGACCCCCTCTCCTGGGCTGACCTGACCCTGGTCACGGTCAAGCCGGCCGAAGTGAAGTCCGTCGTCTTCACTTGGCAGGACGGGCAGGCTTCCTTCAGCCGCAAGGAATCCGGCGCGCCTCTCGAAGGCAAGAACGCGCCCGCCGCCGAAGAACTGGTGTCGGCGATCGCCACGCTGCGAGCGGCCGACGCGCTGCCTCTCGGCGACGCGGACGCGGCCAAAGCCACGCGCCTGACGAAAGCGACTTTGACGCTGTTCAATGGCGCCACCGTCGACCTCGTCTTCACCCGGACGCCGGGCACGAGCCCGACCGACGCGGGCAAGACGTTCGTCCAGGCGAGCCACTCCGATCCGGCGCACCAAGCCAACGCATCCGCCCGCCTCGCCGTCTTCGTGGCCGCGCCTTGGATGGTCGAACAGCTGCCGGCTTCGCTGAAAGCGTTCCAACAGGGTCCGGGCCAGCCGGCCGAACCATCGGCCACGCCGCCCCCCGGGCCGGCCGCGACCGTCGCGCCGCCCACGGAAACAAAGGCGAAATAAGCGTTTTCCGAAAAGCCCTTGCCTCCTGCGGCAAGGGCTTTTTGTTGTCTCCTTCCGATGGCCGCCGCCGAAGCCCAGTCCCTCAGCACCTACCTGCCCGTGCTCGTGCAGGTCATCCTCGGGCTTTCGATCCCGGCGATCATCCTGATCGCGAGCCACGTCTTCGGCCAGCGCGCCAAGGGCAATTACATCAAGGACAAGGCCTACGAGTGCGGCCTGCCGATGGAAGGCAAGCCCCACCCTCGCTTCGCCGTGAAGTTCTACGTGACGGCGATGCTGTTCATCCTCTTCGACATCGAGGTGGTCTTCCTGGTGCCCTGGGCCCTGGTCTACCGCGAGTTCCTCGCCGCCGGCATCGCCATCACCGCCGCCACCGCCGTCTTCCTCGGCGTGCTCGTGCTCGGCCTCGCCTACGAGTTCAAGCGCGGCGCGCTGGAGTGGGAGAAGTAAGCCGCGCCTGACCGGCCGGTTTTACGGCTCGACTGCTCTCGGCCATCGCCATAGTCGAATCGGCGATGAATACTCCTATCGCTTCGCTCTTCGCCCAGATGTCCGCCGATGAAGCCGCCGGACTCGGCGCAGTCATCGCCGGACTCGGTGTCGGCATCATGTTCTTCCTCCTCGCGCTCGTCGTCGTGGCGATCGTCGCGAAGTGGAAGATCAACACCAAGGCCGGCCAGCCGGGCTGGGCCTGCCTGATTCCGTTCTACAACATCTACGTGGAGCTGCTCATCGCGGGCATGTCCCCCCTCTGGATGCTCAGCCTGCTGTGCTTCTTCGTCTATCCGGTGACCTGGATCATCCAGCAGGTGAAGACCGCCCAGCGCTTCGGCCAGGGCACGGGCTTCGCGCTCGGCCTGATCTTCCTCAATCCGATCTTCCTCCTGATCCTCGCCTTCGGCTCCGCCCAGTACGTCGGCGACAAGCCGGCCCAGGCCTGAAAACGGCTTCGGCCAGCAAACAGAAAGGGCGCCCGATGGGCGCCCTTTTTCGTGCCTGCGCGCCGCTCAGGGGCCGCAGATGCCGCAAACGCCAGGGAGTTCGCGGAAGAAGTCGTGGCCTTTGTCGTCGACGAGGATGAACGCGGGGAAGTCGACGACCTCGATCTTCCAGACGGCCTCCATGCCGAGCTCGGGGTAATCGATGACCTCGACCTTGCGGATGTTCTCCTGCGCGAGGATGGCGGCAGGTCCGCCGATGGAACCGAGATAGAAACCGCCGTGCGCCTTGCAGGCGTTGGTGACGGCCTCGCCGCGGTTGCCCTTGGCGATCATGACGAGGGAGCCCCCGTGCTTCTGGAAGAGCTCGACGTAGCTGTCCATGCGGCCGGCGGTGGTCGGACCGAAGGAGCCCGAGGCCATGCCGACGGGCGTCTTGGCGGGACCGGCGTAATAGACGGGATGGTCCTTGATGTACTGCGGCAGGCCTTCGCCCTTCTCGAGCCGCTCGCGGATCTTGGCGTGGGCGATATCGCGCGCGACGACGAGCGTGCCGGTCAGCGCGAGGCGCGTGGTGACGGGGTGCTTCGAGAGCTCGGCGCGGATGTCCGCCATGGGCCGGTTGAGGTCGATCTTCACGACCTGGGTGGCGTCGGCATGCTTGCGCGCCTCGGCGGGGATGAACCGTCCGGGGTCGGTCTCGAGCTGCTCGATCCAGATGCCGTCCTGGTCGATCCTGGCCTTGGCGTTACGGTCGGCGGAACAGGAGACGGCGAGGCCGATCGGACACGAGGCGCCGTGGCGCGGGAGGCGGACGACGCGCACGTCGAGGGCGAACCACTTGCCGCCGAACTGCGCGCCGATGCCGAGCTGGTGCGCGACCTTCAGGAGCTCGGCCTCGAGCGCGAGGTCGCGGAAGGCGCGGCCGTGTTCGTTGCCGCTCGTCGGCAGCGCGTCGTAGTAATGGGTCGAGGCCAGCTTGACCGCCTTCATGGTCGCTTCGGCGGAGGTGCCGCCGATGACGAAAGCGAGGTGATACGGCGGGCAGGCCGCGGTGCCGAGGGACTGCATCTTCTCCGTCAGGAACTTGACGAGGGACTTCGGGTTCAGGACGGCCTTGGTCTCCTGATAGAGGTAGCACTTGTTCGCGGAACCTCCGCCCTTGGCGACGAAGAGGAACTCGAACTTGGCGCCCTTGACGGCGGCGAGGTCGATCTGCGCGGGCAGGTTGGTGCCGGTGTTCTTCTCCGCGTAGAGGTCGAGCGGCGCGAGCTGCGAGTAGCGGAGATTGTTCTGGGCGTAGGCCTGGTAGACGCCCAGGGACAGCGCTTCGGCGTCGTCGCCGCCGGTCCAGACCTGCTGGCCCTTCTTGCCGGTGATCTGCGCGGTGCCGGTGTCCTGGCAGAAAGGCAGCACGCCCTTGGCGGCGACCTCGGCGTTGCGCAGCATCGCGAGCGCGACGGCGCGGTCGTTGTCGCTGGCTTCCTTGTCCGCCAGGATCGCGGCCACCTGCTCGAGGTGTTCGGTGCGCAGATAGAAGTTGATGTCGTGCAACGCCTGGTTCGCGAGCAGGGTCAGGCCCTCGGGCGCGACCTTGAGGACCGGCTTGCCGTCGAACTCGGCGACGGAGACGTGCTCCTTGGTGAGCAGGCGATACTTCGTGGTATCGGCGCCCAGCGGAAAGGGGTCCTGGTAATGGAAGGAAGAGGCCATCGCCGCCACGATAGGAGCGGGCGGAGCGTCCGCAAACGGAAACAGGTCAGCGCGCAGGCATCCGCGCCGGCGCTCCGAGGCGCACGCCGCCGAGGACCGCGCCTTCGGCGAGATCGACCGAGACCAAGGCCAACCCCGCCTCACCGGACGCGGAGCGCACGACGCCGGCGACCTTCCCTTCCGGCGTCTTCAGTTCGAGTCCGACGGAGACCGGCCCTTCGACCTGACGCAGGACGCGGCGCAAGGAGCCCATCGATTGGATGCGGGCCATGACCTCCTGGCCGAGGTAGCATCCTTTGGTGTAACTGACCCAGGCATCGAGGCCGCACTCCTGGGGGAATTCGTTGGCGCCGCCATCGGCCGGCACCGCCGGGATGCCGGCGGCGATCCGGGCGGACTCCAGCTCGGCGAGGCTGCCGCGTTCGCCCGGCACGCCTGCGCCCGCCGGAGCGAGCACATCCCAGGCCTCCACCCCGAAACGACGTGTCGCGAAGGCTTTGGCGCCGACGATGGCCGGTTCGGCGCCCCAGACGACGTGACGCTGCCAGCTGGCCGTCTCATCCGTCGCCACGACGTCGTCGGCGATGACGTTGGCCGTGACGACGGCGATGAGCGCGTCCGGCGCGAGGTGCGGGCAGAGCAGCAGGAACGAGCCGTCCGCCTCCTTCGCGACGACCGTGTGCGCGAGCATCCGCCCCTTGCGGTTAAGCCAGAGCGCATCGGTCAGCGACGGGCCGCGGAGGTCCGCCGTGCACTGGCCCTGCAGGAAAGCCGCCGCGTCCTCGCCCGTGATGCGGACGACCGCGGTGTCGGCCGGGACGGAGCGCAAGGCCATCAGACGAGGAGAGCCCAGAGCCGGACGACGGCCTGCAAGGCCAGGTTCGCGTAGATGGCCGCCATGACATCGTCCAGCACGATGCCGAAACCTCCCGGCAGCTTCTCGAGCGCCTTGATGCCGAAGGGCTTCGTGATGTCGAAGAGCCGGAAGAAAAGGAACCCGAGCAGGATGAAGACGAGCGAAGTCGCCCCGCCATGGACGTAAGGATTGAACAGAAAGACCAGCGGCATCGCGGCGAACTCGTCGAGGATGACTTCCGACGGGTCTTTCTTGCCGATGAAAGCGGCGGCGACGCCGCACAACAGGATCGCGGTCAGGACGACCAGCGCGTCGAAGATGAACTCGTGGTGCCAGCCTTTCGCATGCGCCAGGCGCACGACCAGCGCCCACCAAAGCACACCGGCGGCGGAGCCCCAGGTGCCCGGCGCCTTGAGGCGTCCGAGCGGACCGAGCGTCGCGATCGCGACGATCATGACGCCAGCCCCGGCAGGTGGCGACGGTGGCGGATCAGATAGCTGGCGCCCGAGACGACGGTCAGCAGCACCGAGGTCCAGAAGAGCGCCATGATGATGACCTCCCAGCGCTGATGCCATGCGGCGGACAGCTTCCAGTGGCTCTCGTAGGCGCGCAGCCCGATGAGATGGCCGATCGCCAGGATCTGCAGGAAGGTCTTGATCTTGCCGAGGCCCTCGGCCTCGAGAACCTGGCCCGAAGCGGCGGCGACCAGGCGCAGGCCCGTGATCAGGAACTCCCGGATCAGGATGAGCATGACCCCGAAGGAGGTCAGCAGCACCGTGACGCCGTCGGGCGGGAGCGCCTGGCCGGCGTCGTTCCAGCGGGTGACCGGCAGGCAGCCGATGGCCGCGAGACCGACAAGCAGGCCGAGGATGAAGATCTTGTCGACCAAGGCGTCCATCAGGCGGCCGAAGTCCGTCACGGCGTCGAACTTACGGGCGATCCAGCCGTCGAAGATGTCGGTCAGGGCGGCGACGATGAACAGGGCGAGGGCGGCGCTGGCCCAGACCCCGGCCTGATAGGTCCAGACCGTGATCAGGAAGATGGCAGGCAGGCGGGCCGCGGTCAGGATATTGGGAAGATGCCGAAGAATATGCATGCGGGCTTGCGGAAAGGATGTTCCCGACCGAGAGTGAGCCGCAACAGGAAAACGATGTCCCGAGCCCAACGCATCGCCGTCTACCCCGGCACCTTCGACCCTGTCACCTTGGGGCATCTCGACGTCCTGCGACGGGCGTCCCGGCTGTTCGACCGGGTCATCGTGGCCGTCGCCGCCAGCGACACGAAGCATCCTTGGTTCTCGATCGAGGAGCGCCTCGCCATGGCACGCGAAGCCTGCAAGGGGATCCGCAACGTCAAGGTGCTCGAACTCGAAGGCCTCACGGTCGAATTCGCCCACCGCCACAAGGCCGCCGCGATCATCCGTGGCCTGCGTAAATTCAGCGATTTCGAGTTCGAATTCGACCTGGCCCACGCGAATCGCCTGATGGCTCCGGAGATCGAGACCGTCATCCTGATGCCCAGCCAGGACCAGTTCGTGACCTCCTCCAGTTTCGTGAAAGACATCGCCCGGCACAAGCTGGCCCAAGCCGCGGCCTTCGTCCCCCGGTGCGTCCTGCCCCACCTGCGGCGCCGACTGGCGGAAAAGGCCTGAAAACGGCCCGCCTCCGCTGTTGACCGTGGAGGGTAGTTCTATTTGCTCGGACTTTCCCCCCAGCGACCTCCCTCGCCCGGGGCCAACTTCCTTTCCTAACACCACATGGACATCAAAATCCAAGAGACTAACCCGACTCGCCGCTCCGTCACCGTGACGGTCCCCGCCGCTACCGTCGCCGCCGCCGAGAAGGAGGTCCTCAAGGGCTTCGCCCGCGAGGCCGCCCTCCCGGGTTTCCGTCCGGGCAAGGCGCCCGAGGCCATCGTGCGCCAGAAGTACGCCAAGCAGATCGCCGACGAAGTCAGCCAGCGCCTCCTGTCCCAGGGCTACGAGCGCATCCAGCAGGAGAAGTCCTTCACCGTCTACACCGTCGCCGACGTCCAGAAGGAAGCCGCCGAAGGCGCCGGCGCCGTCTTCCGCTACGAAGTCGACGTCGTGCCTGAATTCAAGACCCCCGACTGGAAGTCCGTCAAGGTCGTCGCCGAAGCCGTCAACGTCACCGACGCCGACGTCGAGGAGCACCTGAAGAAGATCCTCGAGCAGCGCGCCCGCTACGAGAAGACCGAAGACGCCGCCGCCAAGGGCGATTACGTCCGCATCGGCTACGTCGGCACCGTCGACGGCAAGCCGGTCAGCGAGATCGACGCCGAAGCCAAGTCGTTCGGCGCCGCCGAGTCGACCTGGGAAGAAGCCGGCTCGACCGGCCCGGCCGTGGCCGTGCCCGCCATCGCCCAGGCCATCGTCGGCCTGAAGGCCGGCGCCACCGCGCAGGCCGAACACACCTTCCCGGCCGACCACGAACGCGAAGCCCTGCGCGGCAAGAAGGTCGCCTACGCGATCACCGCCAGCGAAGTCCGTCGCAAGGAACTCCCCAAGCCCGACGAAGCCTTCTGCAAGGCCGTCGGCGTGAAGGACGAAGCCGAGCTCCGCAGCCAGCTGCGCCAGGGCATCGAAGGCTCCAAGAAGCAGGCCGCCGAGACCGCCCGCCGCGAGAAGGCCGTCGACGCCCTCCTCGCCGGACTCGACTTCCCGCTGCCGGAATCGGCCGTGATGTCCGTGGCCCAGGGCCTCTTCTACCAGTACGCCGAGATGCGCCTGCGCAGCGGCACCAAGGCCGAGGAGCTCCAGAACCAGCGCGACGACATCCTCGCCGAGGCCAAGAAGGCCGCCGGCGTCCGCGTCCGCGCCCAGTTCGTCCTCTCCCGCATCGCCGAAGAGCTGAAGCTCGACGTCACCCGCGAGGAACTCGGCGCCGCCATCATGCAGGCCGCCCAGTCGAGCCAGACCCAGCCCGAGAAGCTGGTGAAGGACCGCCAGCGCCTCGCCGAGATCCGCCGCGACGCCCTCCTCAACAAGGCCCTCGACGCCGTCCTCGCCGGCGGAGTCGCGGCCTGAGTTGAGATTCCGCCCGTTCCGGGTAAGGTCTTCCTCGCACCACCATGTCCTACATCATCCCTAACGTCGTCGAACGCGACGCCCGTGGCGAACGTGCCTGGGACATCTACAGCCGCCTGCTCAAGGACCGCATCATCTTCATCGGCTCGCCGATCTATGACGACGTCGCCAACGCCGTCATCGCCCAGCTGCTGTTCCTGCAGATGGAAGACCCGAAGAAGGACATCTCGATCTACATCAACTCGCCCGGCGGCTCCATCACGGCGGGCATGGCGATCTACGACACGATGAACTTCCTCACGTGCGACGTGAACACCTACTGCATCGGCCTCTCGGCCAGCATGGCCACGGTGCTCCTCGCCGCCGGCACCAAGGGCAAGCGCCACGCGCTCCCCAACTGCCGCGTGATGATCCACCAGCCCAGCGGCGGCGCGACCGGCCAGACGTCGGACATCTCCATCGCCGCCAAGGAGATCCTCCGCTGGCGCGACACGCTCAACCACGTCCTCGCCAAGCACAGCGGCAAGACGCCGGAAGAGCTGATGCGCGACTCCGACCGCGACTTCTACATGACGGCCGAGCAGGCGAAGGCCTACGGCCTCGTCGACCACGTCGTGATGCCCAAGGCGGGCCGCGCCTGAGCCCATGGCCGGCGACCGAGCCGAGAACTGCTCCTTCTGCGGCAAACCAGCCGCCCAGGCGGGCAAACTGATCGCCGGACCGGACGGCGTCGGCATCTGCGACGCCTGCGTGGGCACCTGCGGCCGTCTCCTCGAGCGGGACAAGGCCCGCGAAGGCAAGCCCGCGGCCGCCGCGGGCGGTCC
This sequence comes from Verrucomicrobiota bacterium, assembly GCA_039804485.1. GTDB lineage: Bacteria > Verrucomicrobiota > Verrucomicrobiia > Opitutales > UBA953 > UBA953. The sequence continues at coordinate 2,659 of JBDLWC010000021.1, read as the reverse complement.
CGCCGTGCAGGAAGCCCCCGCCAAGAACCCGCTGGCGCCCATCAGGCTCATCCCGCCCTCGCAGCTCCGCCTCGAACTCGACGCCCACGTCATCGGCCAGGCCCACGCCAAGAAGGTGCTCTCCGTCGCGGTCTTCAACCATTACAAGCGGCTCAACGACCGTCTCGCCGCGCCCGCCGCCGCCTCCGCGGGCGACCTCGCCGACGTCGAGCTCGACAAGAGCAACGTCCTGCTGATCGGCCCGACCGGCACGGGCAAGACCCTGCTCGCCCGCTCGCTCGCGCGCATGCTCGACGTGCCGTTCGCCATCGCCGACGCCACCACGCTCACCGAAGCCGGCTACGTCGGGGACGACGTGGAGACCGTGATCCTGCGCCTCCTGCAGTCGGCCGACATGGACGTGGCCCGCGCCCAGCGCGGCATCGTGTTCATCGACGAGATCGACAAGATCGGCCGCAAGTCCGACTCCGCCTCCATCACGCGCGACGTCTCCGGCGAAGGCGTCCAGCAGGCGCTGCTCAAGCTCCTCGAGGGCACGGTCTGCAACGTCCCGCCCGCGGGCGGCCGCAAGCACCCGGAACAGCAGTGCATCCGGGTCGACACCTCCGACATCCTCTTCATCTGCGGCGGGGCCTTCGCCGGCCTCGACCGCATCATCGCCCGCCGCGGCGGGGCCAAGTCGCTCGGCTTCGTGCCGCCGCGCAACGACGCGCCCTCGCTGTCGGCCGAGCAGATCGTCGCCGGCTTGCAGCCCGAAGACCTCTTCGCCTTCGGGATGATCCCCGAATTCGTCGGCCGCCTCCCCGTCATCTCCGTGCTGGAGCCGCTGGACCGCGCCGCCCTGATCCGCATCCTGACCGAACCGCGCAACGCCGCGACGAAGCAGTACCGCAAGCTCTTCGCGCTCTCGGGCGCGACGCTGGAGTTCACCCCGGCCGCCCTCGAGGCCGCCGCCGACAAGGCGCTCGCGCTCGGCACGGGGGCCCGCGGTCTCCGCTCGGTCCTCGAGGGCGTGCTCCTCGACACGATGTACGCCCTGCCCGAAGCCGCCGCCGGCTCGAAGTTCACCGTGACGGCGGAAGCCGTCCGCGGCGAACAGCCGGTGAGCGTCGCCGCGCCGAAGAAGAAAGCTTCCTGATCTCCATGATCGCCTATCCCGCCATCGACATCCGCGGCGGCCGTTGCGTCCGCCTCAGCCAGGGACGCGACGACGCCCGCACCGATTATTACCACGACCCCGTCGAGCCCGCCGTGCGGTTCGCCGAGGCCGGGGCGGCGTGGATCCACGTGGTCGACCTCGACGGCGCCTTCGGCGGCGCGCCGCTCAACCTGCCGACGCTCAGCCGCATCGCCGCGCTGGGCCCGAAGATCCAGTTCGGCGGCGGCATGCGCGACCGTTCCCTGGCCGAAGCCGCCTACGCCGCCGGCGCCAGCCGCGTCGTCATCGGCACGCGCGCCGCGACCGACCCCGCCTTCCTGCGCGAGATGGCCAAGGCCCATGGACCGCGCCTAGCCGTCGGCATCGACGCCAAGGACGGCCTCGTCGCCGTCAAAGGCTGGACGGCCGTGACGGCCCTGCGCGCCACCGACTTCGCCAAGGAAGCCGGCGAGCTCGGCGTCTCGACCGTCATCTACACCGACATCGCGACCGACGGCATGCTCACGGGCCCGAACTGGACCTCCCTTGAAGCCGTGCTCAAGGCCTGCCCTTGCGGCGTGATCGCCTCAGGCGGCGTGGCGGGCGCGGAAGACGTCGCGCGCCTGGCGGAGATGTCGAAGGCCTACCCGAACCTCGTCGGCGCCATCGTCGGCAAGGCGCTCTACGAAGGGCGCTGCGACGTCGCCGGCCTGCTCAAGGCGACCGGCGAACGCTGAGCGTCGGGCTCCCGATGCTTGCCAACGTCTCGCCCCGGCCCAACATCCGGGTTCCGATGGCCTTGTCCCGCCTCATCCCCGCGCTCGCGGCTCTCTGCTGTGTCGCCGGCGCCTCCCTCCAGGCGGCCGAGCCGGCCTTGTCGCTGGCCGAAGTGATCACGCGGGCCCGGGCCGCCGTCACCCCCGACGCCAAGACTCTCGAAGGGGTGAAGAGCCTCCGCCTGGAATTCGTCTCGGTCGACACAAGCAATCGCCAAATCAAGAATGTCGAGCTGACCCTGGCCGCGCCTGGCCTGCGCCACCAGACCTCGGAAGATACCGCCCTCGGCGGAGTCTCGGTCGTGTGCGCCGGACGCCTGGAAGGCTGGGCCAGCCGCTTGGCGAACCCACTGGCGACGCGCGAACTCCGCCCGGTCCCTTACGAAGAGTTCCGCCGGCTGCGCGACATGGCGCGCGACGACCTCGCCTTCTTCGCGATTCCGCCGGCCGACCTGGGTTCGGCCGAGTACCAAGGCATGGCCGAGGTCGACGGCCGCCCCACCCACGCCGTCGCCTACGCTTACGCCAGCGGCTTCCGGATCACCCGTCATTTCGACGCCAAGACGTTCGCGCTGGCGGCTTCCGACCAACTCTCGGACGGACGCCACCTGCTCCGCCAGAAGGTCGAGTCGTTCCTCGAATCAGGCGGACTGCGCCTCGCCGCCAAGGAGACCGTCTTCATCGACGGACGCAAGGTCGGCGAAGTGACTTATGAGCGGGTGACGGTGAACCCGACGGTCCCCGG
>JBDLWC010000020.1:0-5469 GCA_039804485.1 Verrucomicrobiota bacterium | reverse complement strand
CCTGGGTCCTGGCCTTGTTGGTCCCGGCCGTGCTGGCCCATGCGATCTTCCGTGGCATGACCTTCGCCGTCGACGAGGCGTTCGTGCGCGTGCGGGTCTATGGCCTGACCGCTCGCAAGGTGGCTTTGGCCGACCTCGAGTGGGCCGCGCAGGATTGGGCGGTCTGGAACGAGCATTGGACCGACACCGTCCGCCCTTCGAAGCTGCTCCTGCTCCGCCGCCGCACCGGCTGGTTCAAGAACTTCCTCATCAGCCCGCCCTCGCCGCAGGACTTTCTTCGCCAGCTTGCCGCCCGCGGCGTGACCGTGCGGTGATCGTCGCCCAAGGCGCGTACCGGATCATCCAAAGAAAAACCCCGGTGGTCCGGGGTTTTTCTTTGGGGCGGCTTATTTGCCGGCCGCGTGCTCTTTGGCGTGCTCGCGGAGCGGGTCGTAGCCGAAGTCCTTCTTCAGGTCGCGCCAGGAAGCGTGCACGTGGTTCGCGCCGCCCTGGAAGTTGACCAGTTCGAAGAGGAAGGTCGGCCCTTGGACGCTGTAGTAGTGGGCTTCGCCGACTTCAAGGCCGCCGTTCCAGGCGAAGGCGATGGAATCTTTTACGGCGTCCATCGCCTGCAGTTCGCGATTGGCGAAGTCGGGACGGGTACGACGGACGTATTCCTGGATGATTCTTCCAAGCAGCAGTTTCTGGGCGTCGTCGAGTTCGGAGGCCGGGATGCCCTGGTGCTTGATGATGCCGTCGGCCTTGGGCTTGTTGCCGGTGATGATCTCCTTGAGCGGGTCCTTGTTCAGGAAGGCTTTTTTGCGCTGTTCCGCGGTGAGGGAGCGGGCGAGCTGGCGGCCGAGGTCGTCTTCGAACTTCAGCAGTTCGAAACCGACCGGTCCGGGCTGGTCGGCTTTGATCTTGCCCGGGCTGCTCGCGAAGAAGGACGGCGTCGAGCTGACCAGCTCGCCGTCGACCAGCGTGAAGTTCAGGGACAGGTGGTGGCCTTCCCAGCGGAAGCCCCAGGTGCCCTTGGCGTCGGGCGTGCCGAAGATCGACACGAAATAATTCTCCGCGTCGCGCTTCGGACCGGAGCCTTTCTCCATCTCGAAGAGCACGTGTTCGAGGGCCATGATGGATTCCGCCTTCATGTGGCCGCGGCTGCTGAGGGAGGCGGCGAGGAGGGCCTGGGCGAAGTGCCGCTGGCCCGGATTCATTTCCTTCAGCGGGAGGCCTTTGCGGGCCGAGGGCACGAAGATCCAATGGGTCCGCTCCGCGTCATCGAAGGCGAAGACCGCCTTGGCCTTCTGGGCCGCGTCCAGCGTGCCGACGAAGGCGTTGGCGGCGGTGGACAGCTCTTCGCCGGCGGTGTGGGCGAAGGCGGGGACGCTGGCGGCGCAGAGGCAGAGACAGCCGAGGAGATGGCGGAGGGAACGCATGGGGGTGTCAGGTTATGGACAAGGCCATAGGCCAAGGGTTCCCGCAGAGCCAGAAAGGAATGGCGGACGGGGCTGGCGCCCCGAGGGGGCAAGCGGGCACGAGTATCGAGTATAGGGGGGGATGCAAAGGAGGCCGGAACGAGAGCCTCGGGGCTTTGACCGCTATCTGACTCCTCCCCGATACTCGATACTCGTGCCCACGCTACCCTGCGGAAGGCGCCTTAGGCGCCTTCCGCCTCGCTCAGCTTCTGCGCGGCCTGTTCCCAGGCGGCGGTGGCGGCCTGGAGGCCGTTGATCGCGTCCCTGAGCTGGGCGTTGAGCTGCTGGACGTTCGCGCCGCCGGCATAGGTGGCGGGGTCGGCGAGTTCGGCGGTGAGCTTGGCCTGCTTGGCTTCGAACTCGGCGACCTGCTGCTCGCACTTCGTGACATCGGCCTTCAGCTTGCGGAGGTCCGCGGCGGAGGGCTTGGCGGGCGCCTTGGGCTGGGCCGTCTTGGGCGCCTCGGCCTGCTTCGGGCGGCCGTCGGTGAAGCCCGCGGTGAGCGCCGCGCGTTCGTTGCCCGCCTTGGATTTCTCGAGGTAGTAGGCGTAATCGCCCGCGTATTGCGTGAGGCGGCCGGAGTGCACGTGCAGGACCGTCTTGGCGATCTCACGGATGAAGTGCACGTCGTGGCTCACGAAGTAGAGCGTCCCTTCGTAGGTCTTCAGCGCGGCGATGAGCGCGTCGATCGACATGATGTCGAGGTGCGTCGTCGGCTCGTCCATGAGCAGGAAGTTGGGCGGGTTGATGAGGAGCTTGACCAGGGCCAGGCGCGACTTCTCTCCGCCCGAGAGCACCGAGACCTTCTTATGGACGTCGTCCTTGCGGAAGAGGAACGTGCCGAGCATGCCGCGGGCCTGCTGCTCCGTGAGGCCGTTCTCCGTGGTGCGGAGCTCCATCACGTTCTCGAGGACGGTCAGCTTGGGGTTCAGGTTGTCGACGCGGTTCTGGGCGAAGTAGCCGGTGATGACGTTGCCGCCTTCCTCGCGGACGCCGCCGTTGATCGGGATGACGCCGGCGAGGATCTTGAGCAGGGTGGATTTGCCGGCGCCGTTGGGGCCGACGAGCACCGTGCGCTGGCCGCGTTCGCACTCGAAGTTGAGGTCCTGGTAGACGACGTGCTCGCCGTAGGCCTGCTGGACGTGCTCGAGCTTCATGACCTTCAGGCCGGAGCGCGGGGGCTGCGGGAACCGGAACTGGATCTTCTTCAGGTCGTCCTCGGGTTCGTCGATGGCGGCTTCTTCCAGGCGGGCGATCTGCTTCTCCTTGGACTTCGCGCGGGAGGCCATCGAGGCCTTGGCGCCGAAACGGTCGACGAACGTCTGCAGGTGGGCGATCTCGCGCTGCTGGTTCTTGAACATCGCCTGCTGGCGTTCCTTGCGCGCGACGCGTTCGGCCAGGAAGTCGTCGTAGTTGCCGCTGTATTCGTGCAGGCGCTGCCCGCGCAGCTCGATCATGCCCGTGCAGAGGGCGTTGAGGAAGGCGCGGTCGTGCGAGATGACGACGAGGCCGCCCGGGTAGCGGGTCAGGTAGTCCTGGAACCAGAGCAGGGCTTCGAGGTCGAGGTGGTTGGTCGGTTCGTCGAGCAGCAGGAGCGTCGGCTCGCTCACGAGCAGGCGCGCGAGGTGGGCGCGCATGACCCAGCCGCCGGAGAAGGTCTTGGCGAGTTTGTCGTGGTCGGATTCGCGGAAGCCGAGCCCGGCGAGGATCTTCTTCGCGCGAGGCTCGAGGGTGTAGTCGATGTCCCAGTCGTCGTCGTTCTCCGGCTCGAGTTTGCCGCCGCTGGTCGCGATCTGCAGGATCGTCTCGTCGCCGACCGGCGCGCTCTCCTGGGGGAGGAAGCCGAAGTTCGCCCCGCGTTCCCATTCGATCAGGCCTTCGTCGGGATTGTCCTTGCCGAGGATGATGTTGAAGAGGGTGGATTTCCCGGCGCCGTTGGCGCCGACGAGGCCGAGGCGGTCCGTCCGGGCGATGTTCAGCGAGACCTCCGCGAACAAGGTGCGGGGACCGTAGGACTTGGAGACATTGGCGATCGTGAGCATCGAAAAGGGGATAAAGGGCCCTGCGAGGGCGAGGTCAAGGGTCGCTTGGGCGACCGCCTGGCCTCGCCCTCTGGAGGGGCAGGTGGGCAAGAGTATCGAGTATCGGGTAGGGCGGCATAGCCATGGCCGCCGTTCGCCACGGCGCGTGACATGAGCCGGGCAAGGTAATCGACCTTTCTGCGTCCGTCCGCCCGCGGACGTAATGGTGATCACGTTCCTGCCTGAGGCTGAAGGTGGGTTGCTTTCCCCGTGTCAACGTGTCCCCATGCCCGCTTGTCCCCTCGGTTTAAGACCACTTCAACTTGCTGCGAAGCACGTCGAAATGGGTGAGGGACTTGGGGCGCAGCACGGCGAGCTGGACCTTGGCGGTGCGGATGCCGAGCGGCAGGCGGCCCTGGGCTTCAAGCGTCGGGCGGCCGTCCACGGACAGGCCGAGCTGGGCGCCGTCCTCGCTGCTGATCTCGAGTTCCGTCTCGCCGTCGAAGATGACCGAGCGATTGGAAAGGGTGTGGGCGCAGATCGGAGTCAGGACGATCACCGCGGCGGCCGGGTCCACGAGCGGTCCGCCGGCGGCCAGGTTGTAGGCGGAGGTGCCGGTGGGCGTGGCGAGGATCAGGCCGTCGGCGCGATACTCGTTCACGCGGGCGCCGTCGGCGCGCACGGCGAAGCGGCCCATGCGGAAGACGTCGCGGGTCTTCAGCACGACGTCGTTGAGCGCGAGGGTGAAGCTGCCGTCGGCGAAGCGCACCTCGAGGAGCGCGCGGTTCTCGCGGCGGAAATCCCCGGCGAGGATGGAGCGGATGGAGGCGCCGACGTCGTCCTCGGGGTAGGCCGCGAGGAAGCCGAGCTTGCCGCGGTTGATGCCGAAGAGCGGCACGCCTTCGAGCGCGGCGGGTTCCGCGACGCCGAGGAAGGTGCCGTCGCCGCCGACCACGCAGCAGGCGTCGGCCCCGCGCAGGGTGGCCCGGTCGACCGGCCAGACGTCGGCCAGGATCAGTTCGACGCCGGCTTCACGCGTCGCCTCTTGCACCGCGCGGACGATATCCTCGACACCGGACTTGGTGCGATTGACGACGAGCGCGAGACGGCGGATGGCCATGAAGGAGGACTAGGCGTCCGCGCCGGAAGGGCAAGGACAAGCCGGGCCAGGCGACGTCGGGCCGCCTATTTGGCGGCCTTTTCCGGCTTCGGCGTGACGAAGGCCATCCGGTAGCCGAGGCTCAGTTCGAAGCGCTTGCCTCCGAGGGCGACGACGTTGACCGGGGCGGAAAGGCCGGGGAGTTCCAGCGTCCATTGCCCTTCGGGCAGATGCTTCCTGGCCTCCTCGAAGTCGGCTTTGATTTTCCCGAGCAGCGCGTCGCGGTGCTCGTGCGGGTTGGTGAGCGCGTACTCCGGGTCGCCGACGACGGACCGTTCGTCCTCGTTCTTCGCGTCGACCAGTCCCACGGTCTGGGCTCGCAGGGCTTCGACGCCCTTCAGCCCTTGCTCCGCCTTGACGCGCAGTTTCCATCGGGCGGTGGCCGCGTAGGTCACGTCGCCTTTGGTCTCCTCGTCTCCGAAAAGCTTGCTTCCGCCCGTCGATGAGCGCGCCCACTTCGTCTCCGCCCGCGCGAACTCGGCCGACGTCTCATGGAGCTCCCCGCCGGGTTGCGCGGACAGGCGCTGTTCCAGCTGCCGGCGGATCGCCTCGAGGCGGGCGTCCACCGCGGCGCGGTCCTTGCCTTTGATCGTGATCGCGAGAGGGAGGGACAGCCGGTCCGCTTCGACCTGCAGGCGCACGTGGTGCCTGGGGGGCGGGTCTTGTTGGATCTGGCTCTCGGCGGCGAGCGTCAGAGGAAGCAGGAGAATCGTGAAGAGGCGCATGAGTCGAGAAATGGAGGGCCAGAGGGGCCGAGGCAATGACAGGAGTTGGGTAGACGGATCACGGAGGACTGAGTGGAGGACTGCGTTGAGGACTGAATGGAGGGCTG
>JBDLWC010000019.1:0-5339 GCA_039804485.1 Verrucomicrobiota bacterium | reverse complement strand
ATGCTACGCATCCGCCTCCAACGCTTCGGTACGAAAAACGAGCCGACCTACCGCCTCGTCGTCGCCGAACAAGCCATCCGCCGCGACGGCCGTTTCGTCGAAGTCCTCGGCAACTACAATCCCCGCGCCCGTGGCAAGACCCCCGGCCTGGTGATCAACGTCGAACGCGTGGACCATTGGATCAAGCTCGGCGCCCAGCCGTCCGACACCGCGAAGTCGCTCGTCAAGCGAGCCCGCGAAGAGTCGGCCGCTCCGGCCAAGGCCTAAGTTGATTTACACGGCGGAAACGCCCACCCTGACGATGCTTCACCCCGCCCCCCGGCGGGGTGATTCATTTGGCGAGGTCGCCGACCGTGCCAGCGGACTCAGTTGATCTTGTTCCAGCCGCCCTGCCCGTCCTTCTCCAACCGATGGAAGCCGGCCCGAGCGAGCCTCTGATCGGTCAAAGACTGTTTCATGGCCCCTTCGCCGTACTTCGTGGTGAGCGTGGGCGCTTCGAGCACCCGACGGCAAGGCTCGCCCGTCACCGGGTGACGGACGAAGTCCGGCGCTTCCGGCGGCAGGTCGGCCTCGAACTCATCTCCTTCGGCGCCGTCGGGCCTGATGACGATGTAACGACGTACCGGCATGGTCAGCGGCGGGAAGAACGCGGGTCGAAGGCGTCGCGCAAACCGTCGCCCAGGAAGTTGAGCGAGAGCAGCGTCAACGCGAAGATGGCCGAAGGCGAGATGAGCAGCCACGGGCACTCCTCCATGATGTCGGCCCCCTCTTTGATCATCAGCCCCCAGGAGGTCATGGGCGCCTTCACGCCGAGCCCGAGGAAGCTCACGAAGGCCTCCAGGAGCATCACGCCGGGGACGGTCAGGGTCGCGCAGACCGCGATGGTGCCGGCGAGATTGGGCAGATAGTGCCGGCGGAAGACGCCCCAGCGCGTCTGTCCCAAGGCTTCGGCGGCCTGGACGAACTGCGCGGCCTTCAGCTCGCGCGTCTGGTTGCGGATGATGCGGGCCATGGTCAGCCAGGACACCCCGCCGACGGCGAGGAAGATCATCGGGAGGTTCTGGCCGAAGACCACCGTGGCGAGGATCACGATGAGCGTCAGGGGAAGCGTGCTCACGACATCGACGAACCGCATCAGGGCGTCTTCGGCCCGGCCGCCGACTTCCGCCGCCAAGACCCCGAAGCAGATGCCCACGGCCAAGGCCACGGCGGTCGCGATGAGGCCGACGAAGAGCGAGATCATGCCGCCTTGCAGCAGGCGCGAAAGCACGTCGCGCCCGAGGAGGTCCGTGCCCAGCCAATGGGCCGACGACGGGGCCATCGCGCTGCTCGCGAGGTCCTGCTCCATATAGGAATAGGGGGCGACCCAGGGCGACAGGAAGCAGACGGTCGCGATCGCGAGCAGGAACCAACCCGACCAGACCGCGACGCGGTCCTTGCGGAAACGCTGCCAGCCGGTTTCCGAGGCCAGAAGGGAGGAGACGGGAGCGCTCATCGGCCGCGGGCGACCTTGGGGTTCAGCGCGGCGTTGGCCAGATCGGCCGCGAGATTGAGGAGCAGCAACGCCGCCGCGTAGACGAGCGTGGTGCCGAGGATGAGCGTGACGTCGCGGTTGATGATCGCGGTGACGAAAAGGCGGCCGATGCCCGGCACGTCAAAGAGCGACTCGATGACGAACGATCCGGACACCAGGCCCGCGGCCGCGGGCCCGAGATAGGTGACGACGGGCAGCAACGCGTTGCGCAGGGCGTGCACGAACCAGATACGCGGCGGCGGGACGCCCTTGGCGCGGGCGGTGCGCACATAATCCAGGGAGCGCACCTCCATCAGCGAACCACGGGTCAGCCGCGCGAGCGGCGCGGCGGTGATGAGTCCCAGCGTGACGGCCGGCAGGACGAAGTGGGCCGCGGAACCCCAGCCGCAGGGAGGCAGCCAGCCGAGCCCCAGCGAGAACACCAGCGCCAGGATCGGCCCGAGCACGAACGAAGGCACGCAGATGCCCACGAGCGTGAAGCCCATCGGCGCCCGATCGAGCCAGCTGTTGGGCCGCGAGGCCGCGAGCACGCCCACGGGCACGCCGATGAGCACCGCCAGGAACAAGGCGACGAAGCCCAGGGAAAGCGAGACGCCGATCCGCGAGCCGATGACCTCGCGCACGGACCAGCCGGGATATTTCAGCGAGGGGCCGAGGTCGCCCTTGGCCAGGTTGACGACGTAGTTGCCGAACTGCGCGGACAAATCCTGGTCGAGTCCGTAATACTGTTCGAGGCGGGCCTTCACTTCGGCCGGCAGCGGACGATCCCGGTCGAACGGACCGCCGGGGACCGCGTGCGCGAGGAAGAAGGTGGCCGTCACCACGACGAGCAGCACGGGCACCATCTCCAACAACCGTCGCAGGACATAGGCCATCAGGGCTTGGCTCCCGCCTCCCGGACGCGCTTCTCGAGTTCTTCGACCGTCGGGGCGGCCGGCAGGCCGGGCGCGGGCGCCGAGGTCCAGCCCATCTTCTTGGCCATGATCGCGTACTCCTGCGGAGTCAGCGTGCCGAGCGCCTGCAGGCGGGCCTTCCGTTCATCCGTGTCGTCCATCAGGCGCTCCCGCAACTGCGCCTGCTCCTTGCGGTCGCTAGGCTGCGCGCACCCGGCCACGATGAAGAGGCAGGCGAGCGTGAGGGCGCCGGAGGCGAGGTTCATGACACGATGACTATTCCGCCAAGGCCAGAGGGCTCAAGCGCTTACAAGCAGGCGCCCGCCCGAAGCGATGGCGGCGACGGGCGACCTGGTCATAGAGGAGATCACGCAGGGACTCCGGGCAGAGCCGGGCGAGCCAGGCCAACGCGGCCCAGCCTCCGCCCAACGCCCGCAAGAGACCGAGGGCGGCCGCCGAACGCACCAGACGACGCGAACCCTGCCACACGACGATGGTGTCCTGGTCTCCGCCCGGCGGCTCCCCGGCCACCCGGGCCGCCTCGCCCTGACTGGTCGCGAAGATCATCCGGCCGTGGCGATCTCGACGGGCCAGCCAGCCCGCGACGCCATGGCACATCACGCAATCGCCATCGAACAGCACCACGAGCGGGACGGCCTTCATCCCCCGAGCCTAGGCGAACCGCCGCGAGCTGAAAAGCGGCAATCCGCCGACCGGGGCCGGAGAAAGGGGCCTGAAAGCCAGCGAAAGCGCTTGTCATGGGGCGGCGGGACTGCCAAGTTGCCCATCCTGTCGGCCGGAAGGGTATCCAAGTGGCTAAAGGTCGCGGACTGTAAATCCGTTCAGCTTCGCTGTTCGTGGGTTCGAATCCCACCCCTTCCACCAGCAGGACGCATGAGGCCCCTCTCCGAGGGGCCTCTCTCCGTCGGAAACCTCAAATCCGCGTTGACTCCGAGGGCCGCCCACGGCTTCCCTACTGACACACATGGCCAACATCAAAGCTAACAAGAAGAGCATCCGCCAGACCGCCCGTCGCGCCGAGCACAACAAGATCGTGCGCACCCGCCTCAAGAGCCTCGTCAAGGGCCTCTCGGGCGAAAACGTGGCCGCCTCGGCCTCTCAGGTCGCTTCCGCCGCCGACAAGGCCGCGAAGACCGGCGTCATCCATCGCAACAAGGCGAACCGCATCAAGGCTCGCCTCGCGAAGAAGCTGGCCGCCGCCAAGAAGTGATGACCGGAAGGTCTCCCTCCGACCCCGTCGCCTAGGCGCCGGGGTTTTTTTGTCCCTCGCGATGTCCGCCCTGCCCCCCGCCTCGATCGGTTTCGCCGCCGGCTTGCTCGGCGAAGAGGCCTGCCGCCTCGCGGTCCTCGCCACCGGCCCCGGCTGGGTCGCCTTGGACAAACCCTCGGGCGTGGCCTTCGAAGAACACCCCTGGCAGAACGGCGCCCCCACCTTGCTCAGCCAGTTGCGCACGCAGCTCGAAGCCGGCAAGCCGGAGCTGCTCCGCCTGGGCCTGTCGGAACCCGCGGCGGTCTTCGGTCCCGAACCCGAGACCGCGGGCATCGTGGTCCTCGCGGAGCGCGCCACCACGATGGCCGCCTGGCGCGAGGCCCTCGGCTCCGGCGCGTCCCGTTTCGAATATGAGTTCGTCGCGCGGACCGAGGACGCGCCCGAAGACGCCGGCCTCTGCGACCTGCCCGTCGGCATGGACGACTCGCAGCAGCGCGCCTTCGTCTCGCACCGCAACGGCAAGCACGCGCAGACCCGCTTCGAGCCGGGACGCGCCTGCGGCCGGTGGCGCGTCTGGGCGGCGCACACCCCTTACCCGCGCCGCGACCAGGTCCGCATCCACGCCTCCGAATGCGGGATCCGCATCGCCGGCGAACTGAAGTACGGCCGCTCGGGACGCGTGACGCTCACCGACACGACCCCGAAGGGCCGACTCAACAAAGGAGAAGACAAGCCCCTCCATCGCGGGCTGCTGCTCCGCCTGGCGCGCATGACCGGCAAGGTGGGCGGCCAGGGCTTCGAGATCGTCGCGCCTCGCCCCGACGACTTCGCGACGGTGGTGAAACGGCTCTCCAAGGGCCTCTGATCAGTCTCCGGACGGGAAGCGCAACGTGAACCGCTCCGTGGTGCGCGCGTAGCCGTCGGGGCTGTTCAGCCGGCCGATCGGCGCATAGCGCGCATAGTCGACCTTCCAGCTGACGGGGTCGGCCACGCCTGCGCGCGCGTGGACCAGCAGGAGCTCGACGACCACCAGGCGGTTCTCGCCGTAGTGACGGATATCAAGGACGCGCGCCTCCATGGCCACGGGGCATTCGACGAGCCGCGGCGGCCTCACGCGCTCGGACGGCGCCAGCGTGAAGCCCGCGCGGGCGACCTCGCTGACCCCCGGCGGCAGCGGGCGCGCGCACTCGACCATCTTCGCCGCCACCGCCTCGTCGCAGAGATGGATCACGCACTCGCCTTGCGCCAGCAGGTTGGCCGCGGTGTCCTTCGGCGTGCCGTCATCGCGGTCGGCCGGCGCGAAGACCGCGAGGGGCGGCTCCGCGCCCATGACGTTGAAGAACGAGAACGGGGCGGCGTTGACGACGCCCGCGGCGTCGACGGTGGTGACGAGCGCGATCGGCCGCGGGACCACGAGCCCCGCCAGCAGCCGGTAGGCCTGGGCGCCGGGATGGGCCGCGACGTCGAACCGGACCGTCATGCCCGCGGGGGCGGGTCTTCGCCGCCGTGCGAGACGATGGCTTCACGCCGGAGCCGGTCGTGCCGGTAGGACATGACGACGTAGATGCCCACGCCGACGCAGATGCAGGCGTCCGCGACGTTGAACGCGGGGAAACGATAATAGGGCAGATGGACGTCGAGGAAGTCGATCACGTGGTCGCCGAAGAGACGGTCGCGGACG
>JBDLWC010000018.1:0-5086 GCA_039804485.1 Verrucomicrobiota bacterium | reverse complement strand
ATACAGGTACGGGTGCGGAAAAAACAAAATCCTGAACCTGTACCCGAACCTGAAGACCTGAACCAGGGTCCCGATGGCCGAGACCCGAGACCTGAAAGTTTTGTCTCTCCGATCAACTAAGCCTCTGGGCCTCCGAGCCTCTGGTCAACTGAGCCTCTAGTCCGAACTCTCATCTATTCAGCCCTCAACTCAGCCCTCTTATTCTTCCGCTAACATGCCCTCTCTCTGTGTCCTCGGCCTCGGTTATATCGGCCTCCCGACCGCGTCGGTTTTCGCGACCAAAGGATTGCGCGTCCTCGGCGTCGATGTCTCTCCGTCGGTCGTCGAGACGATCAACAACGGCCGCATCCATATCCAGGAGCCCGATCTGGATGTCCTGGTGCGCGCGGCCGTGCAGTCCGGCAATCTCAAGGCGGCCGCCAAGCCGGCCCCGGCCGACGTCTTCATCCTCGCGGTGCCGACGCCTTTCCTGGTCTCGGCCGACGGCGCCCGCGTGCCGGATCTTTCTTTCGTCGAGGCGGCCGCCCGTTCGCTCGCGCCCGTGGTCGCGGCGGGGAATCTGATCATCCTCGAGTCCACCTCGCCCGTCGGCACCACCGAGAAAGTCAAAGCCTGGCTCGAAGCCGAGCTCGCCAAGCTCGGCCGTCAGGTCGGCGGCCTGCTCTACGCGCATTGCCCGGAGCGCATCCTGCCCGGCCAGATGCTCAAGGAGCTCGTCTCCAACGACCGCATCTGCGGCGGCCTGACGCCCCTCGCCGCCGAGCAAGCCCGCGACCTCTACGCGACGTTCTGCACCGCGCAGATCTTCCTGACGGACGCGCGCACGGCCGAACTGGCCAAGCTGACCGAGAACGCCTACCGCGACGTCAACATCGCCTTCGCCAACGAACTCTCGCTCATCTGCGAGAAGCTCTCCGTCGACGTCTGGGAGCTGATCCGCCTGGCCAACCGCCACCCCCGCGTGAAGATCCTCCAGCCCGGCCCCGGCGTGGGCGGGCACTGCATCGCGGTCGACCCGTGGTTCATCGTCGACGCCGCTCCCGCCGAGGCGCGCCTGCTGCGTACGGCGCGCGAGGTCAATGACTCGAAACCGCACCATGTCGTCGCGCAGGTCCGCGCCGCCGCCGGACGTGACGCCGTCGTCGCCTGCCTCGGCCTCGCCTTCAAGGCCAACATCGACGATCTCCGGGAATCTCCGTCGGTCGAGATCGCCGCGGCCCTCGCCGGCTCCGGCCTCAAGGTGCTCGCCGTGGAGCCGCACGTCACCGCTTTGCCGAAAGCGCTGGAGGGCAGGGCGGAACTTGTCTCGCTCGCCGACGCGCTCGCCCGCGCCTCCGTCATCGTCTTGCTCGTCGATCACCGCGCTTTCGCGGGACTCACGCTTGAGCAGCTCAAAGGCAAGAAGTTGATTGATACGCGCGGTGCGATTCGAGGCTAGAGGCCCGGAGGCCCAGGGGCTCGGTTGACCAGAGAGACAGCATTCAAGGGGAAACCGGATGGTTACCTGCGTTCATAAATTCATTCGGGTGATAGGTGACGGCCACCGGGGCATCGGCCTTTCGGGTATCAGCCGTTCAGCCTTCGGCCGCCGGCTCCAGGTTCCCGCGGCTGTATGGCCGAGAGGCTGACTGCTGAGTCGCCGATGCCCGTGCCCGTCGCCCAGCACCCGAAACAATTCGGCTCTCAGGGGGAGACCGGAAACCGGAATGTTACCCGCGGTCATATATCCCCAGCTAATCAACCGGTCTCCGGTTCCCCTTTGAGCCCGGTATCTCCCTATACTCGATACTCTCGCATCTCCCCTTGCCCACTGGTCAACTTGCCAGCCGGCCAGCTAGTTTGCCCAATCTGAGCCTCCGAGCCTCTGGTCAACTAAGCCTCTAATTTCCCGCCCTCCTGTCCTCGGGCCCTCCGGCCCTCGTCCATTGCTCCTCCCTCTCCTCCATCACCTCGGTCCGCTCTGGCTTTTCCGGCGCGTGCGCTGGGCGTGCGAGCGTAAGCTCGGGCTCTGGGAAAAGCAGACGCCCCTCCGGCCTTGGCAGGATTTCGCCCCGGGTTTCGATCCGGTCGAATGGCGGGCTTCTTCGCCGCGCCTGCCGATCGCCCGGCTCGATCGGGCGCATCTCGCTCCCCAGCTCGAAGCTTGGTCGGTCGAGTCCGGTTGTTCACCCGTCGCGGAGGCCGACGCATTCGCCCGCGGGTTCGCGCGCATCTTCTCCCACCAGCTCGTCGAGGTCGGCCGTCCCGACCGTTGGACCTGTAATGTGCTCACAGGTCGTTCCATCGACCCCGGCGCCCATTGGTCCAAGGTTCGATCCGGAAGTTCCGGCGATATCAAAGGCGTCTGGGAGCTCTCGCGTTTCTCCTGGTCCGCGCCCCTGGTCCGCGCTTGGTTGCGCGACGGCGACAACCGTCATGTCGAGCTCTTCTGGTCCACGCTCGAGGATTGGCTGGCGCGTAATCCGCCCAACCGCGGACCTAATTGGATGTGCGGACAGGAAGCCGCCCTGCGGCTCTTCGCGGTCACGTTCGCCGTGCAGGCGTTCCGTGACCATCCCGCGACGACCGACGCCCGGCTGACGCTCGTCGCCCGGCTCGCCGATGCGACCGCCCGGCGGATCTCCTTCCATTTCGATTACGCGCTCTCTCAGCGGAACAATCACGGGATCTCCGAGGCCATCGGCCTGCAGACCGCCGCCACGTTCTGGCCCACGCTCGGCGGCGCCTCCGCATGGTATCGGACCGGAATGGCGGCGCTCGCGCAGCAGTGCGACGAACTCATCGGCCCGGACGGCGGCTTCAGCCAGCATGCCACGAACTACCATCGCCTGCTCCTGCAGCTGCTGACCTGGTCGGAACTCGTCGAACGTTCGGTCCGGGATACTTTGCCGGAAACCGTCCGCGCCCAGGCCGCGCGCGCCACGGATTTCCTGGCGGCGCTGATGCAAGCTGACGGGACCGTCCCGCGTTACGGCAGCGACGACGGCGCGAACCTTTTCCCGTTGAGCGGCTGCCCGTACGAGGATTTCCGTCCGGCGGTCGGCGCGGCCCTCGCGCTCTTCAAGGGCGAGCGGCTGGCTTCCGGCCCGTGGGACGAGACGGCCTTGCTCTTGCTCGGCCCGACGGCGGCGAGCGCCCATCACCCTGTCCGTGGGCCGGTCGCCTGCCCGGACGCGGGCGTGTTCCAGTTCGAACATCCGCGCGGCGCGCTTTTCTTCCGGGCTCCCGCGGTTTTCCGCACGCGCCCGGCGCAGGCCGATCAGCTGCACGTCTCCCTTCGTTGGGACGGACGATGGATCGCCGAGGATCCCGGTACCTATTCGTATGACGCCCCGGGCGGCTGGGATGGCTTCGCCGGCTCTCGCTTCCACAATCTCGTCACCGTCGGAGAGCAGGACACCATGAAACGGGCCGGCCGTTTTCTCTGGCTGCCTTGGACGACGTGCGACGTGGAGGCCCGGTTCGACGAGGCCGTGGCTACGCACCGTGGCTTCGCCGACTTCAAGGCGCGCCGGCGGGTGCTGCGCCTCCCGCAGGGTTTCGTCATCATCGACCGCCTTACCGGACTCCTTGGCCGATCCGCCCGCCACACCCTGCGCTGGCATGGTCGTTCGCGGGCGGGGCTCGCCGAGCTCACCGTCGCCTGCTCCGTCCCTTCGACCGAAGAAGTCGTCACCGCTTTGCCTGACGGAGGGGAAGGGTGGTACTCCACGCATTATGGTTCGAAAGAACCCGCCTGGTGCCGCCGCTTCACCGCCACCGGCAACGATGTCGTTTTCGTCACCGCGCTCGGCTGCTCTATCCGGCTCGAAGCGAACAGCCTGTTTATCGACGAGGAAGAGTATACGCTGGAATAGAGGCCCGGAGGCCCAGCGGCTCAGTTGACCGGAGAGACACACCTGAGTTGACCCGTTGATCCGTTGGCCCGTTGGCCAGAAGTAAACGAGAGTATCGAGTATTGAGTATGGAGTATCGGGGGAGTGACTGCCTTGGGTAGGGACAGCACCACGTGCTGTCCTGAGTGCAAAAGTGCAACCGGCCTGCGGCCTGTGCAAAGGTGCAAAAGTGGCATCCACTTCGGGTGGCGGGTGGCGGAAATACTTTCGGGTGACAGGTGACGGCCATCGGGGTATCGGCCTTTCGGGGATCGGCCGTTCAGCCTTCGGCCGCCGGCTCCGGGTTCCCGCGGCTGATGGCCGAAAAGCCGACGCCTGAGTCGCCGACTCCCGTGCCCGTCACCCGGCACCTGAAATAATTCAGCTCTCAGGGAGAGACAGGCATCTCCCCTATACTCAATACTCTCAAACCCACTTTTGCACAGGAGCTCCGCTCCGATTTGCACCTTTGCACGGCCTTTGCAGCCCTCTTATTCTTCGCTAAAATGTCCTCCGTCACCCTTTGCATCCCCGCCCGCATCGCTTCGACGCGACTGCCGCGCAAAGTCCTGCTCGATCTCGGCGGCAAGCCGGTCGTGCAGCATGTCTGGGAGCGCGCGAAACAGGTCCGCCAGGCGGACCGCGTCGTCCTGCTGACGGATTCCGAAGAAGTCGCCGGCGTCGCGCGCGGCTTCGGCGCCGAGGTGCTCATGACCGATCCGGCCTGTCCCTCCGGCACCGCCCGCATGGCCAGCGTCATCGACCGTCTGCCCGGCGAATTCTTCCTTAACGTCCAGGGGGACGAGCCGTTCATCCAGCCGGAGCTGCTCGACGGACTGATCACGCGTTGGAAGGAGACGCGCTGTCCCTTGGTCACCGCGGTCTCGAAGATCGCTTCGGCCGAACGCCTGCTGGCGGCGAGCGTCGTCAAGGTCGTCCGGGCCGAGAACGGGGAGGCCATCTATTTCTCCCGCAGCCCGATCCCGCATCTCCGCGGCGTCGATCCATCCGAATGGGTCTCGCGGCGCGACTACTGGGTCCACATCGGCGTCTATGGTTACGACCGGGCCACGCTCGCCGGTTACGCCCGGCTCCAGGCCACCGAGCTCGAGGCGGCCGAATCGCTCGAGCAGCTCCGCTTCCTCGCGCACGGGCTCACTTTCCAGACCGTCGTCACCGACTATCATCCGGTCGCCATCGATACCGCCGAG
>JBDLWC010000017.1:0-4573 GCA_039804485.1 Verrucomicrobiota bacterium | reverse complement strand
TTCGACGCCAACAGCTGGCTGCGCATCACGCGCGCCGTCGACCGGTTCGACATGACCGCGCGCGCCGCCGCGGGCAAGCTCTTCGCCGCCGACGGACCGGACATCCTCGCCGTGGGTTTCTCCAGCGACTGGCTCTATCCGACCAGCGAGCTCCGCATGCTCCTCGCGGCGGCCACCGCGGTCGGCGTCAACGCCGCTTACCACGAAGTGGTGACCGATGCCGGCCACGACGGCTTCCTGCTGCCCGACACCGGTCTGGCGGTCCGGCTGCACGCCTTCCTGGGCTGATTCAGAGCAGGGGCGCGACGACGCGGGACAGCAGCTCCGCCGTGCGGCCGGCCCATGTCCGGCTGCGCCGGTAGAGGTCTTCGGTGTAGCGGGTCGATTCCGTCTCCCAGCCTGCGACCAGCGCCTTGACCTCGGCGATGGCCGCCGCGTCGCGCACCACCGCCCCGACCTCGTAGTTGAGGAACAGCGAGCGCATGTCCAGGTTGGCCGAACCGACCACGAGGTGCGCGTCGTCGACCAGCACCAGTTTGGCGTGAAGGACGTCGGCCTTGAAGAAGAGGATCTCGGCGCCGGCTTCGCGGAGCGTCCGCAGGTACCAGCGCCGCGCGAAGTCCAGCAGCCGATGGTCGGAGCGGCGCGGCACCATGATCCGGACGTGCCGCCCGGCGCGGGCGGCCGCGGTCAGGAGCGCGAACAAGGCCGGGTCGGGGACGAAGTAGGGCGTGACGAGGGTGATGGAGCGCCGGCACTCCGCGAAGAGCTTCTCGTACGTCTCCCACAGCGGGTCGTTCTCGGTGTCCGGCCCGGACGCGATCACCTCGACCCAGGCTTCGCCGACGTGCGGGGATCGCTCCCTGAGCAGGTCCGCGAACCGCAGCGGATTCTCTTCGGTCGCCTGGCACCAGTCCGCGATGAAGACGCGCTCGAGGGCCGCCGCGGTGGGGCCTTCGATGAGGAACGAACAATCCCGGTAGCGCCGGTTCGAAGGGGTGTCGCCCAGGTAGCGCAGCCCGAGGTTCTGTCCGCCGATGATGGCGGTCCGTCCGTCGAAGACGGCGATCTTCCGGTGGTTCCGCCAGTTGGCGGAACCCTTGCCGCGCGTGGGCAGCACGGGATTGAAACGCGCGACCTCGCCGCCCGCCCGGCGGAGCGGCCGGCAGAGCCGCAGCGGCGCGCCCCAGCTGCCGATGGCGTCGACGAGGAGCCGGACTTCGACGCCCGCCCGCGCGCGCTCCGTGAGCAGGCTGACCAGTTCGCGTCCGACCGCGTCGTCGCTCAGGATGTACGTCGCGATGCTGATGCGACGGCGCGCGCCCCTGATCCCGGCCCGCAGGGCCTCCAGCATGTCCCGCCCGTCGCGATCTCCGAGCAGCCGCAAACGGTTGCCGGCGAAGTCGGGGGCGTCGCTCAGGCGCCAGGCCACCCGGTTCACTTCTTT
The DNA here is from genome assembly GCA_039804485.1 of Verrucomicrobiota bacterium. Lineage (GTDB taxonomy): Bacteria > Verrucomicrobiota > Verrucomicrobiia > Opitutales > UBA953 > UBA953. Next base: position 3,126 of record JBDLWC010000017.1, on the reverse strand, counting down.
CTTAGCGGCCGCCAGGGCGCCATGTTTGCGCCCTCCGAAGACAAAGAACAGCAGGGCGGTGCCGACGGGGAAGAACCAAGCCAGCGGCCCCCACAGCAGGAGGTAGGCGACGGAAGCCCGGGCGCGCAGCACCCGGAAGAGGACGTAGAGCTTGCAGGCGACGTGCGCGGCCAGCACGCCTTCGGGCGGAAGCCAGCCGGCTGCTTCGGCCCACAGGACCAAGGCCGCAGCCGACAGCGCCAGCGAGGTCCGCCGCGTCAGCCAGCCGTATCCCATGAAGGGCGCCATGCCGTCACTTTAGCCGGAGGCCGGGCCTTGGGCACAAAAAAAGACCCCGGTCACCCGGGGTCTGTCTTGTCTCGCTGGGGCGAGGCTTAGTTGCCGGCCTTGTCGAGGAGGTCGCCGAGACTGTTGAAGTCTCCGCTGCCCGACGACGAGGAGGAGGACGAACCGCCGGCGGGGGCCGCGGGGGCGCCGCCGGTCGACGGTCCCTTGATGCGGTCGTAGCTGGTGATCTCGGCCTGCAGGCGTTCGGCGTCGTAGTTCGCGGCCTTGATCGAGAGACCGATGCGACGGTCTTCCTTGTCGATCTTGATGACGCGGGCGGTGACGTCCTGGCCGACCTTGACGACGTCCTTGACGTTCTCGACGCGCTGTTCGGCGAGCTGGGAGACGTGCACGAGGCCGTCGATCTCGTCGGAGAGCTCGATGAAGGCGCCGAAGTTCGCGATCTTGGAGACCTTGCCGTTGACGAGGTCGCCGATGCGGTACTTGCGGTCGATCTCGCTCCACGGATCGGTCTGGGTCTGCTTGACGCCCAGGGAGATGCGCTGCTGGTCGACGTCGACGTCGAGCACGATGGCTTCCACGTCGTCGCCCTTCTTCATGACTTCGGCCGGGTTGTTGATGCGGCGGGTCCAGCTCATGTCGGACACGTGCACCATGCCGTCGATGCCGTCTTCGAGTTCGACGAAGGCGCCGTAGTTGGTGAGGTTGCGCACCTTGCCGCGGACGCGGGCGCCCACGGGGTAGTTGTGGCGGACCTTCTCCCACGGATTGGTCTCCAGCTGGCGGATGCCGAGCGAGATCTTCTGCTCTTCCTTGTTGAAGTTGAGGATGACCGCGTCGACTTCCTGGCCGACCTTGAGGATGTCAGAGGGCTTCTGGACGCGCTTGGTCCAGGAGAGCTCGGAGACGTGGACGAGTCCTTCGACGCCGCCTTCGATCTCGATGAACGCGCCGTAGGCCACGAGGTTGACGACCTTGCCGTGGACCTTCTGGCCGACGGGGTAGCGCTTCTCGATGCCTTCCCAGGGGTTGGGCTGGGTCTGCTTGAGGCCGAGGGAGACGCGTTCGCGCTCGCGGTCGACTTCGACGACCATGACGGTGATCTCTTCGCCGACCTTGACGACTTCGCTCGGGTGGCCGATGCGGCCCCAGGACATGTCGGTCACGTGCAGGAGGCCGTCCAGACCGTCGAGGTCCACGAACGCGCCGTAGTCGGTGATGTTCTTGACGACGCCGCGACGGACGACGCCGGGCTTGACCTCCTCGAGGAGCTTGCGACGGCTTTCGCCGCGCTGTTCTTCGATGAGTTCGCGACGGGAGACGACGAGGTTCTTCTTCTCCTTGTTGATCTTGATGATCTTGAAGTCGAAGGTCTGGCCCACGAACTGTTCGAGGTTCTTGGGGGGATTGACGTCGATCTGGGAGGAGGGCATGAACGCGTCGACGCCGACGGAGACGATGAGGCCTCCCTTGACGATGGACTTGACGCGACCTTGGACGATGGAGCCTTCCTGGCAGTTGGCTTCGATGCTTTCCCACTTCCGGATCTGGAGGGCGCGATCGTAGGAGACGGTCGGGGTGCCGTCCTTGTTCTCAAGCTTCTCGAGGTAGACTTCGAGCTGCATGCCGACCTGGACTTCGGCCATGTCGGGGAATTCGCCCTGGGGGATGAAACCCTCGGACTTGCCGTTGATGTCCACGACGACGAACTTGTCTTCGCGGATCTCGGTCACCGTGGCGGAGATGACGGAGTGTGCTTTGAGCGCGCCGAAATTCGAGTCGGCGAGCAGTTTTTCCATTAGGCTCATGTTGTTTTGACTGTTTGTCCCGGCCGTCGCGAAGGACGTTTCCAGGGTTTGGTTGGTTTTTGGGTTTCCCGGCGGAGGGTCCGTCAGCAGTTGCCGGCGGGCCGTCAGGAAGGTCGAACAAACCCCCTGAGGAGGGGGTTGGCAAGTGGAATGTGGCCCCCGGGGGCCTCCGTCACTTGGCCGCCTTGGCGGGCGGGCGGACGCGGGAGACGTAATCCGTCACCCCGGCGGCGATCGCTTCGGCGATCTTCTGGCGGTAGGCGGCCTCGGCGATGAGGGCGCCTTCCCGGCGGCTCGACATGAAGCCCCCTTCGATGAGCACGCCAGGGCAGGCGAGGGTGCGCAGGACCGAGAAGCGGGCGCGGCGGACGCCGCGGTCGTCGGCGCCGGTGGTCCGGACGACCCGCCGCTGGATGCTCCAGGCGAGCAGGAGATTGGAGCTGTCGAAGCGGTTGCCGGGTTCCGCGGCGGTGGTCGACTTGGCCTTGCCGGCGTTGGTCGAGCGCTGGCCGGCGGGGGTGAGGCAGTAGGTCTCCACGCCGTCGGCCGTGTTGTCCCCCGCGGGGCCGGCGTTGTAATGCAGGCTGATGAAGAGGTCGGCCCGCAGCTTCGTCGCGAAGGCCGGCCGGTCCTCGAGGTCGACGAAGACGTCCGTGTTCCGCGTCAGGAAGACTTCGTAGCCCTGCTGCTCGAGCAGCAGCTTGAGCCGCGCCGCGGTGTCGAGCGTGGCGGCCTTCTCATTGTATTTCTGCGCGCCGTTGATCTTGCCGGTGTCCTTGCCCCCGTGGCCGGGGTCGAGGAGCACGCGTCTTACCGGGCCGCGCGGGCTCTCCCAGAAGAGCGGCACGAAGACCTTGTCGTAATCGCGCCTCGTGATGGTGAGGTGGCCGCGCTGCGAGCCCACCTCGTCGTCGAGCATGATCTTGATGCCGTCGACGATGATGTGGTCGCGGCCGTACTCCGCGTAGAAGCCCAGGCCGCCGGGCGTGGCGTAACGCTCCGAGCTCTTGCCGTCGCCGGCCGCGCGGCC
>JBDLWC010000016.1:0-6072 GCA_039804485.1 Verrucomicrobiota bacterium | reverse complement strand
CGACCCTCTCCCCGACGGCATGGTCGTCGGCGCGCCTGGACGGTTATTACGGCTTAAGCCGCGCCTTCCGGGCCGGTGACTGGCTTTCCTGGCGACCTGTCGCGGGCGTCCGGGCGACCGGCTGGTCCGATGGCATCGACGGACAAGGCGCTGCCTCGAAGGTGATCGGCCAGGCGGGCTTCGACCTTGAAGCCCTCGTGACGGGGTCTTGGGACTTCCGCGCCGAGAAATGGGGCGTCGACGGCCTGCGTCACAGCCTCCGGCCGATGCTGCAGTATCGCGTCATGCCGGGAGCGGACGAACAGATCGGCGTCGCCCCGATGACCCAGCGCGCCGTCTCCCTCACCGTGCTCGAAGAGCTCGACCTTGCGGACCGGCTCGACGCGGCTTCGACCACCGATCGCCAGGCCGTGCGGTTCGGCGTGCGCAACACCTTGGAGACCCGCGACGGCCAGGACGGGACCCGGGAACTGGCCCGGGCCGACTTCTTCGCGGATTGGCGCCAAGGACCGACCGAAGCCGAGACCGGCCGGAGCGACCTGCTGGGCACGCTTCGCTTCACCCCGACGTCCTGGCTCACGGTCTCCTCGGGGGTCCGCCTGCCGAACGGCGGCGGCGCCCCGCTCGAATCCCTGCAGAGCGTGGGCGTGAATTCGGGCGACTTCTGGCAAAGCTCCCTCAGCTGGGTCGAGCTGCGACAGGCCGCCGTGGCCCGCCAGCTCATCTGGGACGGCCGGGTACGCCTCAACTCCGTCTACAGCGTCATCGGCGGACTGAACTACGACGCCATCCTCGGGCAGACCACCTTCATGAGCGCCGGCCTCATCCAACGGGTCGGCAACTCCTGGGAACTCGAGTACGGCGTCAACAAGCGCCTGGACCCGCTCAACCGGGGCATCGGCTCATTGGGCTTCCACCTGAGGTTCAGATTGTTCAGATTCTAAGCCGTGTCGGACACTCCTCCCCCACCCTCTGCGATCCCGACGGACGGCATCCTTCCGCCCGCCGACCTGCCCATCCGCCTCGATGTGTTCGAAGGGCCGCTCGACCTCTTGTTGTTCCTGATCCGCAAGAACGAGATCGATATCTACGACATCCCGATCGAGAAGGTCACGCAGCAGTACCTGGAAATCCTGCGCACCCAGGAGAAAGACAACCTGGAGCTGGCGGGAGATTTCTTCGTCATGGCCGCGACGCTGATGTACATCAAGAGCCGCACGCTCCTGCCCGTCGAAAGCCGCCCCGAAGAGGAGGTCGCGACCGCCGACGAAGGCCAGGACCCCCGCTGGGCCTTGGTGCAGCAGCTCATCCAATACAAGCGCGTCAAGGAGACCGCCGCCCTCATCCGCGGCCTGGTCGAGGACCGTCAAGGCCTGCTCAGCCGTTACGTGCTCCAGCCGCAAGGCGAGGACGCCGTCGTCCGTCCCGTGGCCCCCGCCGACCGGATCGAACTCTGGAACACCTTCAACCTGGTCCTGCGTCGGCTCGCGGAGCGCATCCAGCCGGGCAGCATCTCCGTCGAAAGCGCGACGGTCTCGGACCGGATGGAGACCATCCTCGGACGGCTTCAGACCGAGACGACCTTCACCTTCACCAGCCTCCTGCCCGAACGACCGACGGTCAGCCTCCTCGTCGCCACCTTCCTCGCCTGCCTTGAACTCGCCCGCTTGGGTAAGTTGAAATTAGAGCAGGACGAATCCTTCGCGGAAATCAATTGCTCCAAGGCGGAGTCCGCCGGCGCCCCTAACGCCGGCGAAGGACTTGAAGCCGGCTCCGAATTCGACGCGCCGTCGGGCGAGGGAGCCTGACCGCAGGCTTGAAACCGCCCGGGGCGCAATCAGCCTGGAACCATGGCACGCGCAAGCCGTCCATCACGCTCGCTCCTGGGCCTCGGGCTCGATGGACGCGACAAACACCGGCGGATCACCCAAGGGGAAGGATTCCAGCTGGTCGGCGGTTCGGCCGAAACCCATGACCGGATGACCGAAACGGTCATTAAGACCACGGAGGACCTGGCCCGCAAAGGCCGGACGATCGCCGACGCCCATCCGGAGGAATTGGCCGACCTGCTGCGCAAGCATCAGCGTGATGGCTGAGCCAAAATCGGCCACAGACGGATTGACTCACCCCACGCCCAAGATTTGATACCTCTTCTCCGATGAGCAACGAGCTGCCGCCTCCCCCGCCTCCTCCTCCCCCGGAAGGCGACTCTTCCTTGGAATCTCAGTCGGCCCAGCCCATACCGCCGCCTCCGGCCGCCAGCGAAGCTCCGGCCGCGCCCAAGCTCAAACTAGCCAAGCCTTCTGCTCCGGCCGCCCCGATCTCCCCGACGGCAGCGGTCTCGCCCAGCCCCGCGCCCTCGGCGAGCGGCGTGATTCCTCCGCCTCCCCCTTCGGCGCCTCGTCCGGCCGCGCCCGTCGTGGCTCGCACCGTGAGCCCCGCCGTCGCCGTCGTCAGCTTCCTCGTCCTCGCCGCCACGTCGACGGCCGTGTGGTTCCTCGCCCGCGAACTCTTCTTCAAAACCAAAGGTTAATCCGCTTTCATGGCCTCCGAACTCATCATCAATCTCGATAACTCCAGCTTCGAGAACACCATCAAGACCTCGACCGTCCCCGTCCTGGTGGACTTCTGGGCCACCTGGTGCGGTCCCTGCAAACAGATCGGCCCGGTGCTCGACCAGCTCGCCGCCGAGATGGCCGGTTCCGTCAAGATCGCCAAGGTCGACGTGGACACCAATCAGGCCCTCGCCCAGCAGCTCGGCGTGAACTCCATCCCCGCCCTCTTCCTCTTCAAGAACGGCGTCGTCGTGGACAAGATGGTCGGCGCGCGCCCGAAGGGCGACATCGCCGCTTTCATCAAGAAGCACTCCTGAGCCTTCCGCTCGGACGGCAACAGAAAGGCCCGGGAACGCTCCCGGGCCTTTTTCATGACCGGCTTGAAGCCGGGCTTACTTGGCTTCGAGCGGATGCTCCTTGAGGAGATCGGCCGGATTGTACTGGGCGCGATTGCCGATGGCCTTGCGGACTTCGGCGACCTTGGCGTCCATGACCGGCTCGGCGGCGTTGCCCCAGGCCTGACGGACGTAGGTGGCGATATGGGCGACCTGGGCGTCCTTGAGGCTGGCGCCGATGTTCGGCATGTTGCCGTTGTACTTCGCGCCGTTGACTTCGATCTCGCCGGCGAGACCGGCGAGGATGGCCTTGATGAGACGTTCCTCGGCGCCGGCGACCCAAGCGGACTTGGCCAGCGGCGGGAAGGCGCCGGGGACCCCGAGGCCGGTCGCCTGGTGGCAGGCGGCGCAATTGGCGAGGAAGAGCTGCTCGCCCTTGGCGACGTCGGGCTCGAAGGCGACCGGACCGCCGGCCACGACCGCCTTGGGAGCGTCGAGGTCGAAGGCGCCGGCCGAGAACTCGCCGGAGTTACGGGTCAGGTAGAGGCCGGCCCAGAAGCCGAAGGCGCAGAACAGGAAGACGATGAAGATCGGCGTGAGGGAGAACCCTTCGGTCGGCTCGTCTTTGTCCCGCGAAAGCTGCGCGTGAACCTCCACCAGGCGTCCGTCGGAAGGTCCTTCGGAGCCGGCGCCGGAAGGACCCCGGCGCGGGCGGTTGCTATCGGAATGACGGTTGCGGTCGTTCATGGGTTCACTTCTTCAATTTGGCTTCCGGGGACGGGTAGTCCTGACGGAGGGATTTCAGGTAGGCGACGAGGGCCGTACGTTGCGCGGCGTCCACGAAGCGGTAGGAGGGGTGCCAGACCGCCCCGCTGGAGGCGGGATCGGTCAGGAGCGTCTCGACGTGGATCTGGGAAGCACGGGCGCCGTAATTGGCGAGGTCGGGGCCGATGCGGCGGTCGCCGAGCAGCACCTGAGGCTGCAGGACGTAATCGCGGGCGACGGAAGGACGGACGCCGAGGCCGCGGGCGAGGTCGCTTCCCTGCCCCGCCGGGCGGACCTGCTGGGTATGGCAGCTGACGCAACCGAGCGAGAGGTAGACCTGACGGCCTTGGATGGCCAGGCCGGGTTCGCGGGAGGGAAAGAGCGCGCCGCCTTCTTCGCCGGCCGCGCGACCGAGACCGCCGAGCTGGGACTGTCCGCTGAGCAGCAGCGCGCCGAAGGGCAGCGCGACGGCGGCGAAGACGCCGGCCAGCAGGGTGTTGAGATTCTTCATGGGAGCGACGGGTTAGTCGTGACGACCGGAAGAGACCGGCGCGGAGGATTTGAGGATCATGCCGAAGGCGTTGAGGGCGAAGGCCACGTGGCCGACGAGGAGCAGGACGGAGGAGACCGTCAGCAGGAAGAACCACGAGGATTCGGAGCGAAGCACGTCGGCGTGGGCGGTGGAAGCCGCGGCCAGCAGCTGGCCGACCTGCCAACCGCCGAAGATCCAAGCCGTGAGGCAGCCGAGGATGCCGAGCGCCGAGCCCCAGAAATGGACGTGGACCAGCTTGGAGGAAGGCCAGAGCGAACCGGTGAGCCGGGGCAGGATGAAGTAGGCCGCGCCGAAGATCACCATCGTCACGAAAGCGTAGGTGAGCAGGTGCTCGAGTCCGACGCCGAAGGAGGTGAACCGGAGCAACGCGCTGGGGCCGCGGAAGGCCGCGTAGGCCTGGAGCGCGCCGTACGACGTGAAAGCGACCGCGCCGAAGGAGACGAAACGCAGCGTGGTGTCGTTCCAGGCGCGCGCCCAACCACCCTGGGCGAAGAGCGTGCCGTGGAAGTTCAAGGCGGTGATGATCACCGGGACCATCAGCATCGCGGAGCCGACCACGCCCGCGGACTGCAGCCACAGCGGGATCGGGGAGCCGACCAAGGCGGCCGGACCGGTCCAGCCGGCGAAGAGGAAGAACGTCCAGAAGGCGACCGGCGCCAGGTAGTAGGCGGAGATCGTCCGCTCGAGGACCTTGGGCAGGAAGTAATCGACGGCGGCGAGGGCCGAGGCGCCGAGCCAGAGCAGCAGCACGTTCGAGACGAACCAGCTATGGGCGAGGGCCTGCACCACGCCGGAGGCGGGCGCCCAGAGCACCATCAGCTGGGCGAGCAGGTAGACCAGCGGGAAGACGAACGAAGCGCCGACCACGAACCACTGGGAAGCGAACGTGTGCCCCGTCGGACGGCGGGCGAAGGCGACGATCGGCCAGAAGGCGGCCAGCAGGAAGGCGACGGCGAGGACCGGGCCGACTTCGCGCGGCATCTCGAGCAGCGCGAAACCGTTGAGTTCACCGGCGAAGATCCGGACGACGCCGTAGGTCAGGGCGAGGTTCCAGACGACGCCGCCGAGCGTGGCCAGCCAGCCGTTGCGGAACTCGAAGCGACCGAGCTGCGAGAGCAGCCAGAGGTTCACCGCGAAGAACGCGTTGAAGGCCCAGCCGTAGACGAAGAGATTGCGCTCGGCCGCGACGACGCGTCCGTAGGTCAGGAATTCGCAGTCGCGGAACGGGCCGGCGAGCGAGCCCTGCCCCAGCGAGGCGACCAAGGCGAGCAGCGAGGCCGCGAGGAGCCAGACGACGGCGGAGACGAAGAAGAGGAGGAAAGGCCCGCGGAGGGAGGCCTCGACGCGCGACAGGCGCGCGTCGCCTTCGGGGGGACGGCCCTGCGGGCGGCCGGAACGGTGATCCTGTGACATCGGTGGGAAGAAGGTGCGGGATTATTTGAGGCCGAGTTCGGCGGTGGTCCACGGAGCGGTGCGCGCGGCGTTCGCGTCGCGGATCGCCTTGACCTGCTCGGCGGTGACCGGGTTGCCCTGGTTGCCGAAGCTCTGACGGACGTAGGTGAGGACGTCGGCGATGTCGGCGTCGCTCAAGCCGGCGACCGGCGGCATCATGCTGTTGTAAGCCATGCCGTTGACGGTGATCGGACCCATCAGGCCCTGCAGGATGAACTTCACCGGCAGCTCCGGATTGGCCACGACGATCGGGGCGTTGGCCAGGGGCGGGAAGACGGGCGGCAGGCCGAGGCCGGTCGGCTGGTGGCAGGCGATGCAGGTACGCGCGTAGACGGCGGCGCCGCGCTTCATCTGCTCGGCGTCGGCTTTGACGAAAGCCTCGACGACGGGCTTGGCCGGCGCCGAAGGCGCA
>JBDLWC010000015.1:0-6029 GCA_039804485.1 Verrucomicrobiota bacterium | reverse complement strand
GGGGATGTCAAACGGGAGCGACATCCCGCCCGGCGGGAAGCACGACCGCCCGCGGGTCCGTCAGCCCTTGGCGACCTCGTCCACCACCGCCTGGAAGGTCTCGATCCGAGCCTGCGGGGTGATGCCGTGGCCGAGATTGAAGATGTGTCCGGGATCGCCGGCGTTGTCCGCCAGGACGGCGCGGGTCGCCGCGGCGGCCGCGGCGGGATCGCCGGTCATGTATTCGGGGTCGAGGTTGCCCTGCAGGCAGATCGGGCGGCCGGCGAGGCGGCGCACCTGCGAAAGGGGCATCGTCCAATCGACGCCCAGGCAAGGCACGCCGGTCTGCGCGAGCGCGGCGGCCTGCGGCGACTTGCCCTTGGCGTACAGGATGACCGGCGCGCCGGCGGGGAGACGCTCGAGCACCGCGCGGATGTAGCGCAGCGAGAATTCCTCGTAGTCGGGACCGGTGAGCGCGGCGGCCCAGCTGTCGAAGATCTGGATCGCGTCGGCGCCGGCGGCGAACTGGCGCGTGAGGTACTGCGCGACCGCGTCCGTGAGGATCTCCAGGATGCGGTGCATCATCTTCGGGTCGGCCTTGAGGAGCGCCTTGGTCTTCGGGAAATCCTCCGAGCCGCCGCCTTCGACGAGATAGCAGGCGAGCGTCCAGGGCGAACCGGCGAAACCCAGCAGGGTCTTGCCGAGGCCGAGCTCCTTGCGGAGGATGGCCAAGGCGTCGTAGACGTAGCTCAGGCGGTCCGCCGCGCCGTCGAGCCGCAGCGAGTCGACGTCGGCCGGCGAAGCCAGCGCGCGCTCCATGGCGATGCCGCCTTCGTCGCGGAAGCGATAACCGACGCCCAGCGCCTCGGGGATCACCAGGATGTCGGAGAAGAGGATCGCGGCGTCGAGCTGCGGGAAACGGCGGAGCGGATGCAGGGTCACCTCGACCGCGAGCTCCGGCGTGCGCACCATGGTCACGAAGTCGGACTTGGCCTTGAGCGCGCGGTATTCCGGCAGATAACGCCCGGCTTGACGCATGATCCAGACCGGGGCCCGGTCATGGGGCTGGCGGCGGAGGGCGGCGAGGAAGCGGTCGCGGGAGTTCATCAGGACCCCTTCAGCCAATCCTGCGGTTTCAGATAATGCGAGAGCAGACGTTCCTCCGGCGTGCCCGCGGCGGGCTGGTGGCCGTAGCACCACCGGACATGGGGAGGCAGGGACATCAGGATCGACTCCGTCCGCCCCCCGGACTGCAGGCCGAAGATCGTCCCGCGGTCGAAGACGAGGTTGAATTCGACGTAGCGTCCGCGGCGGATCTCCTGCCACTCGCGCTCGCGTTCGCCGTAGGGGGTGGCCTTGCGGCGTTCGAGGATCTCCGCGTAGGCCGGCGCGTAGGCGTCGCCCACCTTCCGCATCATCGCGAAGGCGCCCTCGAAGCCGCCTTCGGTGAAGTCGTCATAGAACACCCCGCCTACCCCGCGCTGCTCCTGGCGGTGCTTCAGCAGGAAGTAGTCGTCGCACCATCGCTTGAACTTCGGGTAATGGTCGCCGGTGGCGACGCGGGCCGCGCGGTGCCAGGACACCGCATCCTCGTCAAAACCGTAGTAGGGCGTCAGGTCGAAACCGCCGCCGAACCACCAGACCGGATCCGGCCCGTCCGTGCAGAACATCCGCACGTTCATGTGCGAGGTCGGACAATAAGGATTCAGGGGGTGATGGACGACCGAGACGCCCATGGCGCGAAAGCCGCGACCGGCGAGTTCGGGCCGGGCGGCCGTGGCGGAAGGCGGCAAGGAGTGCCCGCGGACATCGGAGAAAGCCACCCCGCCCTTTTCGAGGACGGCGCCGTCCGCGATCACGCGCGTCCGGCCGCCGCCGCCTTCGGCGCGCTTCCAATCGTCGGTCCGGTAGCGGGCCCGGCCGTCGACCGCCTCCATGCTCGCGCAGATGCGGTCCTGCAAGCCGGTCAGGTAATCGCGGACGAGATCGGGATTCATCGCAGGGGAGTCAACCGCCTGCGGCGCTCAGGTCAATGAAGCCCCGCCGGGGCGGACAAGAATCCACCCGGGCTTATCCCCCTTATACGAACCTGGCCTAGGTATGACTTGAAGCCGACCGCGCAATCGGCAGGTTCCAAGCATTCCATGAACCCGGAGCTGAAGATATTGCTGCTGTTCTGCCTGGCAGGCGTCTTCGCCCTGGGGCTCCCCTGGTGGGCGTGGTGGCGCGTCCGCCGGCTGGAGAAGCGATTCGGCCGCATCCTCCTCGTCCGGGGCGTCACGGGGGCGCAGGCCGCGCGCGTCATCCTGCTGCGCGGCGACATCCCGCAGGTCGACGTCGACGAAAGCTCGCTGGCGATCACGGATTTCTATTCCGCCTTCGAACCGGCCATCAAGCTCTCGCCGGACACCTATGCCGGCCAGCGGCTTTTCGACGTGGCCCGCGCGGCGCGCCTGGCGGGCCACGCCCTCCAGCACCGGGACCGGCAGCTCGGCGGGCTGGCCTCCTGGGATTCGTTCATGATCTTCTGGGGCAACGCCTGGCCGGTCCTCATCGTCATGCTCGCCTTCGCGGGCAAGGGACGCGTGCTCTGGGCCGGCGCGGGCTTCTCGCTCCTCGCCGTGATCCTGATGGGGGCGCATCTGGTCAAGCACGCGCAGGTGCAGGACGCCGCCCGACGCGGAAGGCGCGAACTCGAAGGCGCCAAGCTCCTTGACGGGCATCCGGAGGAAGAAATCGCGGCCGCGTTCCTCGCCGCCCGCCTCGAACACCTCGCCCTGCCCTACTCCCGGACCTGGCTGCGCCTCCTCTTCTCCTGACTCTCTCCGCCATGCTCAGACACCCCAGCCGCCTCCAGACCATCCTGCTGATGCTCCCCACCTGGGCTTTCGCCCAAGCGGTGCTGGTGCTCAGGGTCCTGCCGGATAGCAATATCTTCGGATTCCCTTACGACCAAATGGACCGGCTCCTCTTAGTGGGCCTGGTGGGCCTCCTCTTGGGCCTCTTGGCGCTGACGGCCTCCTATGTCGCGACGCGTCGGGCGGCGGTGCTCGGCTGGAAGTTCCCCGCTCTGATCGGCTTGCTCATCCATGTCCCGTTCGCCGGGGCGGGCCTCGCGCTCTGGCTGGCCGCGTCGGGCGAGGAGTCCGAAAAGGATTCCGCCTCGCCGACCGCCGTCGCGGGACGGCTCGTCGTGCCCTTCATCCTCGCCGCGACGGCCTGCGGGGTGCTGACCTGGGGCTTCGACAAGCTTGCCGACCTCGGATGGATCCCCTTCGGATTGAAGCAGACCGGCGGCTACTTCGGCGTCGCGATCTTCGCCGGACTTCCTTTCGCCACGGGCGTGAGCAGCGGCGTGATCATCCGGCGGGCCGGGGGCACGTTCGGTCAGGCCGTCGGCGCGGGGATGACGCTCATCGGAGCCGTCATCCTCATCCTCTGCGCCTCGCTGATGGAGGGCATCGTCTGCGTCATCCTGGCGGCGCCCTTCGGCGCGTTCCTGGCGTTCCTCGGCGTGGTCACCGGCTTCTTCCTCGCCCAGCAGCGCGGCGCGGACGGCAGGCTGCAGTCGGCCGCCTGGCTGGCGATCGTCGCGATGGTCGGGCTGGAGGGATGGAACCCGCCGGCGCCGCTGGAAGCCTCGGCTTCGAGCGAGATCGTGATCGACGCCCCCGTCGCGCGGGTCTGGGCGGAGCTGCACGACATCCGTGACCTCCCGGCCGCGGACGACAACCTGCTGTTCCGGTTCGGCGTCGCCCATCCGACCGGCACGGCCACCGACGGACAAGGCGTCGGCGCCGCGCGACTCTGCAAGCTGAGCACCGGCGACATGCCGGAGATCGTGACCGTCTGGAAGCCCGGCCAGGAGCTCCGCTTCAAGGTGCTGTCGACCCCTCCCTCCATGCGCGAGACGGGCTTCTTCGGCCGCACGATCGACACGACCCATATCCACAGCGCGTACGCGAGCCTCGACGGGGGCTTCAAACTCACCGCGCTGCCGGACGGACGCACCCGCCTGGTCGGCGAAAGCCATTACCTCCTGAACATCGCCCCGGCCACCTACTGGAACCTATGGACCGAGGCGATCGTCCGCATGGTCCAGCGCCGGGTCATGGAACACGTCAAAAAACAGGCTGAAAGCGGTCCGCGCGCCTGACGGAGACACCCGGCGGGCGGAACCGGAAACTTCGCCTTGGTCACGGAGTTAAAAACCCATACAAGCACTCCCATGTCTTTGCCGCGCACCCTCGCCTTCCTCGCCCTGCCCGCCTTGGCCTATGGCGCTTACGCGATCTACCAGTGGACCCAGACGGACGACCTCCCTGTCGTCAGGACCACGGCGCCCAAGACCGTGTCGCCGGTGACCAAGATCACGACCTCCGCGGAACCCCTCAAGCCGCGCTCGCCGAAGCCCCTCAACCTGAGCCGCAAGGAAGACGTCGGGACGGAGGTCACGGAGAAAGACCTCGTGAAACCCTCGAAGCCCGTCGCGGAGCTCGACGCCAAGTTCGCCACCTGGCGCGAGGACGGACGCAAGGCCGTCGAAGAGCTGTTCGGCGGCGATCGCCAGAAGATCGGCGAAGCTTTCCGCGCCAGCATGGCGAACGAGGAATTCCGGGCCAACTGGACCCGCATGCGCGAACTGGAGAACCAGTACCGCTCCGCCGGCGACGACCAGAAGCAAGGCATCATGGACGAATTGGCGACGATGCGCAGCCGCGGCATCCGGATGCTCCAGCAGGCCTCCGCCGGCGCCCTCCCCGCCGACGCCCCGCCGGCCGTGACCGGTGGCGGCGGCGTCTCACGCGAGAACGGCAACGCCGCGCCGGCGCCGACCGCGCCGACAGCGCCCATCCGGTTCGAATAAGCCGCGACGCGAAGCTATTCCGGGCCAAGCGCATCGGATCTCGCGACGAGCGCTTCCCGGAAATCCGTCAGGGTCCGGCGCATCCGGTCGAAACCCTCGTGGCGTTCGCCCGTGGCCTCGTCCATGTAGAGGTCGCGGCGCACCTCGATCATCAGGGACTGGACCCGCGGGTCGCGTCCGAAAAAAGACCCCGGCACCATCGCGCCGCTGAACGGCGTATCGAAACCCACGTCGAAGCCGCGGCCTCGGAAGAAGGCTTCCGACCAGCGTCGCAATTCCGACGAGGTATGGATGCCCTCCGTGCCGATCCCGATCTCGGGAGAGCGACCGAAGGTAGACTGCGTCGGCAGCGGACCGGTCGGATAGGAATGCGCGTCCAGGACCACGCACCGGCCGAACCTGGCCAGCCGCTCCGTCGCCGCGGCCTCGAGCGCCGCGTGATGCGGCCAGTAATACCTGCGCATCAGCTCGGCGCGACGAGCCGGCGTGAGCGCACGCAAAGGAAGGCCTTCGCTGGTCCTAAGATACGTGGCGCCCATGCCGACCCGGGCGCAAGGCTCGCGGGCGTCGTCGGCGAAGCGTTCGACGTCGACGACGAGCCGGGAGACCGTCGCACGCAGGATATCGGGGGTCGGGCAGCCTTCGGCGTAAAGGGCCGCCGTATGGGCGTCGGTCAGCCGCAGGCTTTCGCGCGACAATTCAGCCGGACTGAGCAGGAAGTCCTTCATCGCCTCAGGCGGAATAACGGTCGAATCATGCGGCAGATGCACCAGAAGAGGGGTCATGCCCCCATCTTGCCCGGCGACGAAGCGACGTCAGCAGGGCGGCCTGTCATAAATCTTTGAAACCGTGCAACTCGACCCCTGGGGCGGGGTTTCATCCCTGCAACCCCCGCACCCACATGAAAATCCATCACCTGTTCCTGCTCGCCCTGATCTCCTCGGTGAGCCTCCTCGCTCAAGACGCTCCGAAGCCCGACGCCCCCAAGGGTGACGCTCCCAAGGGCGACGCCCCCGGCAAGAAGGGCGAAGGCAAAGGCGACTTCGGCGGCAAGAAGCACGGCCCGATGCGCCCTGAAGGCATCGACGAAGCCACCTGGAAGAAGTTCATGGACGCCGTGAAGGCCGCTTCCGACGATGAAGCCGTGAAGGCCGCCGAAGCCAAGGCCAAGGCCCTCGGCAAG
>JBDLWC010000014.1:0-3864 GCA_039804485.1 Verrucomicrobiota bacterium | reverse complement strand
TGCGTGTTCCCCCCGTTTTTCGCCCTTCTTTCCTTTTGACGAACGGCCCGGCAATCCCATCGTCAATCCACTCAGGACAGTCCGATGGTGTAATGGTAGCACAGGAGATTCTGATTCTCCTTGTCTAGGTTCGAATCCTAGTCGGACTATTTCCTGAAAGCAGAAAGCCCTCTCACGAGGGCTTTTTCATGCCGATCCGGGGAGCCTTGGGGCCGCGGTTCAGGAGGTCAGGCGCTCGAGGCATTCCGCGTACAGGGCCTGGGTCTTCCGGACGACCTCGTCGGGCAGGCGCGGACCGGGCGCGGTCTTGTCCCAGGCCTGGGTCTCGAGCCAATCGCGCACGAACTGTTTGTCGTAAGAAGGCTGGGCGCGGCCGGGCTGCCAGGTGGCGGTGGGCCAGTAGCGGGAAGAGTCCGGCGTCAGGACTTCGTCGATGAGCACCAGCGAGCCGTCGGCCGCCGTGCCGAACTCGAATTTCGTGTCGGCGAGGATCACGCCGGCCTTGGCCGCGCGTTCGGCGCCCATGCGATAGAGCGCGAGCGAGGTCTCCTGGATGGTGCGGAACACCTTCTCGCCGAGGACCTCTCCGCAGCGCGCGCGGGTGATGGCCTCGTCGTGGCCCTCGGCGGCCTTGGTCGAAGGGGTGAAGATCGGCTGCGGAAGCTTCGAGCCGTCGAGCAGGCCCGGAGGAAGGGCGTGGTCCAGGATCGCGCCCGTCTTCTGGTATTCCTTGAAGCCGCCGCCGGCGAGGTAGCCGCGGACGACCGCTTCGACCGGCAGGGGCTTGAGCTTGCGCACCAGCATCGAGCGCGGGATCAGGTGCTCGTGACCCTGCAGGGCCTTGGCCAGCGCGTTGGCGTGGTCGGGCACGAGGTGGGTCGGGAAGACCAGGCGGGCCTGGTCGAACCACCAGAGGCTGATCTGGGTGAGCAGGATGCCTTTGCCGGGGACGCCGTTGGGCATCACGACGTCGAAAGCGGAGAGCCGGTCCGTGGCCACGATCAGGTAGTGGGCGCCCAGGTCGAAGACCTCGCGGACCTTGCCCTTCGCCTTCAGCGGGTAGGGCAGGCCGGTCACGGTCATCAGCGCTTCGGCGGGCAGGGGCGGCGTCTTCATCCTGCCACGGACATAGGGCAGGGCGGGCCGGCAGGGCAAGGTGGTTCGTCGTTGAGGCCGTGGCCTCGGCGGTCAGCCTCGTCTTCGCCGATGGAACTCCGCGACGCGCATTGCCATTACCAGTTCGCCGAAGTCCCTTACGCGGCGGTGGAGCAGGCCCGGGCCGACGGCGTGGGCCAGGCGATGATCAACGGCAGCGCGCCGGCGGACTGGGAGGACGTGGCCGCCCTCGGCCGCCGCGACCCGCGCAACCGCGTCTCCTTCGGGCTGCATCCGTGGGACGTCCCGACCGCGCCGGCGGGCTGGGCGGACGCGCTCCGGGCGATCCTGCTCGCGCACCCGCGCGCGGGCGTGGGCGAGATGGGCCTCGACCGCTGGGTGGAGGGCTTCGACCCCGTGGCCCAGGAGCAGGCTTTCCGGACGCAGCTCGCGCTGGCCGTCGAACTGGACCGCGCGCTCACGATCCACTGCGTCCGGGCGATCGGTCCGCTGATGGACCTCCTCCGCGCCGCGGACCTGCCGCGCCGCGGCTTCCTGCTGCACAGCTGGAACGGCCCCGTCGAGCTCGTGCCCGAGCTGGTCGGACTCGGCGCGTATTTCTCGTTCAGCGCGCACCACCTCGTCCCGCGCAAGGCCGACCTCCGCGTCCAGTTCGCCGCGGCCATCCCGCGCGAGCGCGTCCTCGTCGAGACGGACGCCCCCGCGCTCTGTCCCGCGCCGGAGTTCCGCCTCCGCGAGCTCGCCCCGGATGCGGCGGGCACGGAGCAGAACCATCCCTCGAACCTCGTGCGCATCAACGCCGAGCTCGCGCGGACCATGGGCGTGAAGCCCGAGGAATCCGCCGCGCTGACGTCGGCGAACTTCGAGCGCCTATTCGGGGCGTAGGAGCGACAGCCGCAGCGCCTCGCCGGCGGCGGCCAGGCCGAAGGCGCCCGCCACGTGCGCGGCCGTACCGTAGCCCCATTCGCAGTTGGGACGCAGGTCTTCGCCTTCGGGGATCTCCCCGCCGGGCAGGTCCGCGCAGTCGTCGGGCTGCGTGAACGGCTCGTCGGACCACACGCACGAGACCCCGAAGGGCGTCTTGCCGCGGGGGAAGTCGAAGTTCTGCCGCAGGCGCTTGCGCACCAGCATCATCAGCGGGTCGTCGCGCGAGTCGCGCAGGTCGGTGATCTTCAGGCGCGTCCCGTCGAGCCGGCCCGCGCAGCCGCCGACCGTGACCACGGGCAGCTTCCGGTTCACCGCTTCGGCGATCAGCCCGCACTTCGGCGACAACGCGTCCATCGCGTCGATCACCACGCCGTCGAAATCCGCGAGCACCTCGTGCGGGTTGAAGCGCGAGAGGAACCGCTGGTGGAGCGTCGTGCGGACCGAGGGATGGATCGCCCGCGCCCGTTCGGCGACCGCCTCGGTCTTCGGGCGGCCTTCGTTGCCCGCGATGGCGTGCAGCTGGCGGTTGGTGTTCGAGACGCAGACCGCGTCGCCGTCGACGAGCGCCAGGTGGCCGACGCCGGAGCGGGCGAGGGCTTCGACGGTCCAGGAGCCCACGCCGCCGAGGCCGACCACCAGGAACGACGAACGGGCCAGGCGTTCCATGCCCGCCCGCCCGTAGAGGCGGCCGATGCCGGCGAAGCGCTGGAGATGGTCCGCGTCCATGGGCGGTTCAGAGCTTCGCCTGCGTGACGGCCTCGGCCCGGGCGCGCAGGTCCGCCTCGGCCAGCGCGTCGATGAGCGCGTCGAGCTCGCCTTCGAGGGCCTGCTCGATGCCGTGGATGGTCAGGTCGATGCGATGGTCCGTGATGCGGTTCTGCGGGAAGTTATAGGTCCGGATGCGCTCCGAGCGGTCGCCCGAGCCCACCTGCGTCTTGCGGGCGTCGGCGCGGGCTTCCCGCTCCTTGGCGCGGGTCAGGTCGAGGAGGCGCGAGCGGAGCACGCGCAGGGCCTTCTGGCGGTTGCGCAGCTGCGAGCGCTCGTCCGCGCAGTAGACCATGAGCCCCGTGGGCTTGTGGATGATCTGCACCGCCGATTCCGTCTTGTTGACGTGCTGGCCGCCGGCGCCGCTCGCGCGGGCCACGGACATGTCGAGGTCTTCGGGCTTGAGCACCACTTCGGCCTCCTCGGCCTCGGGCAGCACGGCGACCGTCGCGGCCGAGGTGTGCACGCGGCCCGACCCTTCGGTGGCGGGCACCCGTTGGACGCGGTGCACCCCGGCCTCGTGGCGGAGCAGGGCCATGGCCCCTTCGCCTTCGATCATGAGGACCGCGTCGCGGACCCCGCCCAGGTCGGAATGGGTGAGCGAGAGCAGTTCGTGCTTCCAGCCCCGCTTCTCGGCGAAGCGCGTGTAGGCGCGGAGGAGCTCGCCCGCGAAGAGCGAGGCCTCCTCCCCGCCGGTACCCGCGCGGATTTCTACAAGAGCATTACGAGAATCGTCGGGATCCGGGGGGATGATGGCCCGGATCAGCATTTCACGGGCTTTTTCGACCGCCGGGGTGAGCCGGGCGATCTCCTCGGCGGCCATCCCCCGCAGCTCGGGGTCGGCCTCGGCGGCCAGCCCGCGGGCGTCCGCCAGCTCGTTTTCGAGCCCTGTCAGGGTGTCGTCGGCCTTCACCGCCTTGGAAGTGAAGCGCAGCTCGGCCCCGAGGGCGGCCGCGCGGCGGCTGTCCCCGAAGGTGGCCGGGTCGGCGAGGAGCCCCTCGAGTTCGGCCAGGCGGCGGCGGAAGCCGGAGAGGTCGGGACGGAGGGGGTGAGCGG
>JBDLWC010000013.1:0-12660 GCA_039804485.1 Verrucomicrobiota bacterium | reverse complement strand
CCGTCCCGGCGAGCACACCGCGCAGTTCCTGGACTTCGTCATGACCCGCCTGACGCTCGCGGGCTCGCTCTTCCTGCTCATCATCGCGCTGATGCCCGACCTGTTCATCGTCCAGCTCAGCTTCCCGATGCGCCTGGCGACGTTCCTCGGCGGCACCGGCGGTCTCATCACCGTCGGCGTCATGCTCGACACCATGCGCCAGATCGAGACCTATCTCCTGCAGCGCAATTACGACGGCTTCCTCAAGAAGGGTCGCATCGGCGGCATCCCGGTCCCCGCGGCCAGCCTGCGCGCGGACGGCGACGGCTCCGCCCTCGGCTCGCTCGAGAAGACCTGCCTGTTCCTCTTCGTGCTCGGCCTGGTCGCCTGGGGTCTGAACCACTGGGGCGTGTTCGCGGCTTAAGCTTGCTTCGGGATGATCGATCTTAAGTCGGCCGAGGATGTCAGTCGCCTGCGTGCGGCCTCGGCCGCCGCTGCCCGCGTGCTTCATGACCTCGCCGGATTGGTCGTGCCGGGCATCTCCACCGCGGGACTGGATTCCGCCGCACGCGGCCTCATGGCGCGGCATGGCTGCGAGAGCGCCTGCCATGGCTATGTCGTCGGCCGGCTTACTTACCCCGGGCATGTCTGCATTTCGCTCAACGACGAGATCGTCCACGGCATCGGCGCCCCCGACCGGATCATCCGCGAGGGCGACCTGGTCTCCTTGGATGTCGTCGTCCGCCGCGACGGCTTTATCGGCGACAACGCCCGCACCGTCATGGTCGGCGCCGTCGACCCGCGTGCCCGCCAGCTCTGCCTGGATACCGAGAAATCTTTGATGGCCGGCATCGCCGCCGCCCAGCCGGGCAACCGGGTAGGGGACATCTCCGCCGCTATCCAGCAGGCCCTCGCGGCCGGAGGCTACGGCATCGTCCGGGACTTCGTCGGTCACGGCGTGGGGCGCAAAATGCACGAAGAGCCCCAGATTCCCAACTACGGCAAGGCTGGAACTGGACCTAAACTCCTGCCTGGCATGGCTTTAGCCATTGAGCCCATGGTCAATCTCGGCACCCATAAGATCGTCATGGCTGCCGACGGCTGGACCGCCCGGACGGCTGACGGCAAGGTCTCCGCCCACTTTGAACATACCATCCTGGTGACCGAAAACGGCCCAGAAATCATGACTATTGTTTAAACCGCATTTTTTGCTTTCCAATCCCACCAGAACCACCAAGTTCCGACCTCTTTCCCACCTTCCAAACAGCACGGACACCATGCCTCGAATCCTCGGCGTAGACATTCCCAACAACAAGAAAGTAGAGATCTCTCTCCGCTACATCTATGGCATCGGCCCCTGCCGCGCCACGGAGATCTGCGATGCTCTCGGCTTCGATCCCGCCATGCGCGCTCAGAATCTCTCTGAGGAGCAGCTGAACAAGATCGTCGAGTACATCGTGCGCATGGGCTACAAGTGCGAGGGCGACCTTCGCCGCGACATCGCGCAGAACCTGAAGCGCCTCCAGGCGATCAAGTGCTACCGCGGTCTCCGTCACTTCCGCGGCCTCCCGGTCCGCGGTCAGCGTACGCGCACGAACGCCCGCACGCGCAAGGGCAAGCGCAAGACCGTCGGCGTCGCCGCGGCTCCTTCCAAGTAAGCCAACCTTTCTCCTAACACTATTTTACGATGAGCGAAGAAGCCCCCAAGACGCCCAAGGCCAAGAAGCCGAAGGCCCCCGTCGCCGCCGAAGGCGCCGCCGCCCCCGAAGTGACCGCCGCGGCGGCCGCTCCGGCCGAAGCCGCTGCTCCCGAACGAAAGGAAATCACCGCCAAGGAACTCCTCGGCGAAGAACTCGGCGAAGTGAAGGTTCGTCGCGCCAAGGGCTCGAAGAACATCACCACGGGCATCTGCCACATCCTCGCCACCTTCAACAACACCAAGGTCACGATCACGGACGCCAACGGCAACGTGATCTCCTGGGGCAGCGCCGGTCGCCACCAGTTCCGCGGTTCCCGCAAGTCCACCGCTTACGCCGCCCAGGTCGTCTGCTCCGAGGCCGCCAAGCTGGCGATGGCCCACGGTCTCAAGGACGTCTCCGTCCGCGTCAAGGGTCCGGGCATGGGCCGCGACAGCGCCATCCGCGCCCTCCAGGTGCTCGGCCTGAACGTCACCTCGATCCTCGACACCACCCCGATCCCGCACAACGGCTGCCGCCCGCCCAAGCGCCGTCGCGTCTGATCGCCCCTGCTTTCCGCATCACCGTCCGGCCATGGCAAACCGGGCGGGTCCTTCCCTCCGCCGCTTATACCAAATCATAAAACAACATGTCTCGTTACACCGGTCCCACCACGAAGCTCAACCGTCGCTTCGGTCAGAACATTTTCCCCACCTCCAAGGGTGAAGAACGCCGTCCGTACCCTCCGGGCATCCACGGCAAGACGACCCGCCGCAAGGTCTCCGAATACGGCGTCGGCCTCAATGAGAAGCAGAAGCTCCGCATGATGTACGGCCTCACCGAGAAGCAGTTCCGCCTCTCCTTCGAGCGCGCCAAGCGCATGGGCGGCGTCGCCGGCGACAACTTCCTCCGCATCCTCGAGACCCGCCTCGACAACGTCGTCTTCCGCCTCGGCTTCGCCAACTCGCGCGCCGCGGCCCGTCAGCTCGTGGCCCACGGCCACATCCGCGTCGACGGCCGCAAGGTCGACGTCGCCAGCTTCGCCACCGCGCCGGGCCAGAAGATCGAAGTCCGCGACCGCACCTCCTCGAAGCAGCTCGCCACCCGCGCCGTCGAAGAAGGCCAGGGCCGCTCGGCCCCCGCCTGGCTCGTCGTCCTTCCCGAACAGCTGAACGGTCAGATCGTCCGCGAGCCCGCCAAGGAGGAACTGCCTTCCGACGTCAACGTCCAGATCATCGTCGAATTCTACAGCCGCTGATCGCCGCCCCGCAACCCCACCCAACGGAACCACAGACATGACCAAGCGCCTCGGACAATTCCAACGCCCCAAGACCCTCAAGAAGGAGGAGTCTTCCGCCACCCCGACCTACGCGAAGTATTTCGCCGAGCCCTTCGAGACGGGCTTCGGTCATACCATCGGGAACTCCCTGCGCCGCATCCTCCTGAGCTCCATCGAAGGCGCGGCCATCTCCTCGGTGACCATCGAGGGCGTCCAGCACGAGTTCCAGCCGATCGAAGGCGTCGTCGAAGACGTCACCGAGATCGTCCTCAACCTCAAGAAGGTCCGCATCCGCACCGAAGCCAACAAGCGCGAAGCCTTCAAGGGCACCATCGACGTCAACAAGACCGGCCCCGTGAAGGCCTCGGACATCAAGTTCGAGACCAAGGGCGCCACCGTCACCCTCGTCAATCCCGACCAGGTCATCTGCACGCTCGACCGCAAGCGTCGCTTCTACGCCGACCTCGAGGTCACCGTCGGCCGTAGCTGGGCTTCCGCCGAGGAGAACAAGAAGGCCGAGCAGGCCATCGGTTCCATCCCCGTCGACTCCCTCTTCTCCCCGGTCACCCTCGTGAAGTACTCCGTCGAATCCACCCGTTCGGGCGACAAGACCGACTACGACAAGCTCGTCCTCGAAGTCTCGACCGACGGCCGCATCACTCCGGACGAAGCCCTCAAGGAGGCCTCCGCCATCCTGCGCCACCACCTGGAAGTCTTTGACACCGTCTCCGCCGACTCCGTCGACTTCGAGACCGGCCACAAGGAGATCAGCGAAGAGACCAACCGTCTCCGCAAGCTCCTGAACATGTCGGTCAACGAGATCGAGCTCTCCGTCCGCGCCGCCAACTGCCTCAACAACGCCAACATCAACACCGTCGGCGAACTGGCGATGAAGACCGAGCAGGAGATGCTCAAGTACCGCAACTTCGGCAAGAAGTCCCTCAACGAGATCAAGGCCAAGCTCGAGCAGCTCGGTCTCTCCCTCGGCCAGAAGATCAACGAGGGTCTCCTCGACAAGGGCGTCAACGCCTAACCCTGACCGGAAACAACACTCATGCGTCACCGCACCCATAATCACGTTCTCGGCGTCAAGACGGCTCACCGCCGTTCGCTGATCGCCAACCTCGCGTCCGCGCTGTTCACCAACGCCCGCATCACCACCACGCTTTCGCGCGCCAAGGCCCTCCGTCCTTTCGCCGAAGGCCTGATCACCTACGCGAAGAAGGCAGAGCAGTCCGCCGACAAGGCCGTCAAGCTCCACTACTACCGCCTGGCCATCGCCAAGCTGCGCAACGAAGACGCCGCCCAGCTCCTGTTCAAGGAGCGCGTGCAGCAGTTCCTCGGTCGCAACGGCGGCTACACCCGCATCTACAAGCTCGGCGCCCGCAAAGGCGACGCGGCTGAGACCGCCCTCATCGAGCTCGTCGCCAAGGATGAAAAGTCCCCGGCGATGACCCCGAAGGCCAAGACGGCCCGCAAGCCCAAGGCCAAGAAGGAAGCGGCCGCGGCCCAGGCCTAAGTCCGCCGACTAGGCTCGTACCCGAGACGCGTCCGCCCCCCGGCTGGCGCGTCTCGCCTTTTAAGACCCTTTCCCGCACATGCAGTTCCCCGTCGACCTCGGCGTCTTCCTGGCCTTCCTGGCCGGGCTGACCGTGGTCATCCTGTTCGGGCTGCAGGCGTGGTATGACCGCCGCGACGTCCTCCTGGCGGATCACCGCCGCATCAACTCCGCCTTCGCCTGCGCCCGTTGCGGCCTGACGTATGTCCGCCCGCGTCGGCGCGAAGAAGCGGTCTGCCCCGGCTGCGGCTGGAACAATGTTCGCCTCAAGTTCTAAACTCCCCCATCTTCCTCCCATGGCCACCCAGTCCATCGCTATCCTCGATTTCGGCTCGCAGCTGACCAAGGTCATCGCGCGTCGCGTGCGCGAGTGCAACGTCCACTCCCGCATCTATCCGTTCGGCGTGTCGCCGGAGACCCTTCGCGCCGACGGCGTCGTGGGCGTCATCCTTTCCGGCGGCCCCGACAGCGTGAAGGCCAAGGGCTCGCCTCATCCGCACCCCGGCGTCTTCGAGATGGGCCTGCCCGTGCTGGGCATCTGCTACGGCGTCCAGCTGATGGGCCAGATGCTGGGCGGCAACGTCGCCAGCAGCGCGCACCGCGAGTACGGCCACGGCGTCCTTTCCTTCCGCCCGGGCTCCCAGCTGCTCCAGGGCCTGAAGTCGCCGCTGCGTGTCTGGAACTCCCACGGCGACAAGATCACGCGCCTGCCGCGCGGCTTCAAGGCCGTCGCTTCGACCGAGAACTCCGAATGCGCCGTCATCGAGGATCCGAAGCGCCGCTTCTACGGGATCCAGTTCCATCCGGAAGTCGCCCACTCCGAGCGCGGCATCGACATCCTCCGCAACTTCCTCTTCCGCATCTGCCGCTGCAAGCCGACCTGGAAGATGGACGACTACGTCGAGACCGCCGTCCGCGAGATCCGCGAGAAGGTCGGCAAGTCCCAGGTCATCCTCGGCCTCTCCGGCGGCGTGGATTCCTCCGTCGCGGCCGCCCTCATCCAGCGCGCCATCGGCAAGCAGCTGACCTGCGTGTTCGTCGACAACGGCCTGCTGCGCCTCAACGAGCGCGCCCAGGTCGAGAAGATGTTCCGCGGCAAGTTCAAGGTCGACCTCCGCGTCGTCGACGCCTCCGAGGTCTTCCTCCGCAAGCTCAAGGGCGTCACCGACCCGGAGCGTAAGCGCAAGATCATCGGCCACGAGTTCATCAAGGTCTTCGAACGCTCCATCGCCGACGTGCAGCGCAAGAAGAAGGGCAAGGTCGAGTTCCTCGCCCAGGGCACGCTCTACCCCGACGTCATCGAATCCCTTTCGCCCAACGGCGGCCCGGCCGCCACCATCAAGAGCCACCACAACGTCGGCGGCCTGCCGAAGCACATGAAGCTGCAGCTGCTGGAGCCTCTGCGCGAGCTCTTCAAGGACGAGGTGCGCGCCCTCGGCGAGGCCCTCGGCCTGCCGCACGACATGGTCTGGCGCCATCCCTTCCCGGGCCCCGGCCTGGCCGTCCGCGTCTGCGGCGACATCACCAAGGAACGCCTCGAGGTCCTTCGCAAGGCCGACGACATCTTCATCAACGAGCTCCGCGCCTCCGGCCAGTACGCCAAGGTCTGGCAGGCCTTCGCGGTCTTCCTGCCGGTGCGCAGCGTCGGCGTGATGGGCGACGGCCGCACCTACGACAACGTCTGCGCGCTCCGCGCCGTGACTTCCTCCGACGCGATGACGGCCGACTGGGCTCGTCTGCCTTACGACGTCCTCCAGCGCGCCTCGACCCGCATCATCAACGAAGTGAAGGGCATCAACCGCGTGGTCTACGACGTCTCCTCGAAGCCGCCGGCGACCATCGAATGGGAATAAGCCGGGGTTTGCCCCGTTGACACCTCCTCCGGGCGGAAACTAAATCGTCCCAGTGTCTGATCCCGGCTTCCAGGTCATCGCGCGCCGCTGGCGCCCCCGCCGCTTCGACGAACTGGTCGGGCAGGAGCACATCGTCAAGACGCTCCGCAACGCCCTCGAGACCAGGCGGCTGGCCCACGCCTACCTTTTCGTGGGTCCGCGCGGCACGGGCAAGACCACCACGGCCCGTATCCTGGCCAAAGCGCTGAACTGCGCCGGCGGCCCCAAGCCAGACTTCTCCCTGGACGACCCCGTCTGCCTCGCCATCGAGCAAGGCAGCTGTCTCGACGTGGTCGAGATCGACGCGGCCTCCAACCGTTCGATCGAAGACGCCAAGAAGATCCGCGACGAGTGCCAGTTCTCCCCCACGAGCTGCCCCTTCAAGGTCTTCATCATCGATGAAGTCCACCAGCTCACCAAGGACGCCTTCAACGCGCTCCTCAAGACGCTCGAGGAACCGCCGCCCTGGGTGAAGTTCATCCTGGCGACGACCGAGGCGGACAAGGTCCTGCCCACCATCACGTCGCGCTGCCAGCGGCTGGAGTTCCACCCGATCTCCGAGGAGGTCATCGCCGCCCAGCTCGCCCGTATCGTCAAAGCCGACGGCGTCACCGCCGACCAGCATGCGCTCACGGCCATCGCCCGTCTGGCCGCCGGGGGGATGCGCGACTCCCAGTCCATCCTCGACCAGGTCATTTCTTTCTCCGGCAAGACCATCGCCGAAGCGGATGTGCTGTCGATCTACGGTCTCGCCTCGGCCCAGCAGGTCTCCGACCTCTGCCAAGGCATCGCCACCGGCGACGGCAGGAAAGTCCTCGGGCTCTGCGACGCTTTCCATGCCGAGGGTCGCGACCTCCTTCGCGTGCTGGCTGACCTCCAGGTCCGCGTGCGCGCGGCGACGCTCGACTCCGTCCGTTCGGGCGGCGTCTCGTCCCAGCTCGGCGCGCCGCTCGCGACCGAACAGCTCGTCCGTCTGCTGGAATGCCTGCAGGAAGGGGAAAGCGGCATCCGCCAAGGCCTGTCGCCCCGCGCCAACTTCGAGGTCACGCTCCTCAAGGCGATCGAGCAAAGCCGGTCGAGGTCGATAGACCTTCTCATCAAAGACATCGCCGCCGCCGCAGCTGGTCTCCCTCGGGAGCCCGGCCAAAAAAAAATAAGGACCCCGGCGACCGCCCCGGCGGACCCTGAGGCCTCGCCGGCGACGCCGGTCGAACCGCCGGCGCCCCGCGCGCCGGAGCCCCTGCGCGTCGTCGACGTGCCGGTGGAGGACACGGTTGCGTTCGAGGAATCCCTGCCGCCGCTCGATACCGAGGCCGCGGAAGCGGAGGCCGCGCAATCGGACCGACGGGAGGCTTTCGTCTTCCCTGACGCGGAGCTGGCCGGCCTGCCGGTCGCCGAAGTCGGCAAGACCGCCTTTCCGGGCGACAAGGAATTCCAAGAGGCCGTCGCCGCCCTGCCGCCCGGGCTGAGGCAGAAGCTGAAGGATACCATCGGCGCGGATTTCACGGCTTTGCGTCCGGTCCCGGCCGGCAAGCTGCGTCGCCCGCTCTGAACGTGGACGCCGCGCTCGAGATCGGCGTCATTTCCGACACGCACGGGCGACTGCGCGCCGAGGCCGTGCTCGCCCTGACCGGCTGCGACGTGATCTTCCACGCGGGGGATGTCTGCGGTCCGCTGATCATCCCTCAGCTCGCCGAGCTGGCGCCCTGCCACGCCGTCGCCGGCAACTGCGATGACGACGACACGTTGCCGCTCACCTGCCTGCAGGTCGTCGGCGGCCTGCGTCTCCTCGTCCACCATGGGCACCTGCCCGTCGACGAAGCCGCGTACCGGCCCGATGTCGTGATCACGGGGCACACCCATGTCCCCAGGGTCGAACAGGAAGGCGCCTTGCTCCGGCTCAATCCGGGCAGCGCCGGACCTCGTCGATTTAATCTTCCCGTGACGGTCGCCCGCATTACGGTGCGGCAGGGCAGGGCGAGCGCCCGCCTGATCACCCTCGACGTCCCATGAAGCAGCCTTTGCCCATCGATGCTTTGCAGGACGGGCTCGTCGCCGCCTGCGGGCGCGTCCGCCGGCTGGTGCTCCGCGCTCCGACCGGTTCGGGCAAGTCGACCCGCATCCCGCAGATGCTTCTGGATCTGGGTCTCGTGCAGGGGCAGATCGTCGTCCTCCAGCCCCGCCGGATCGCGGCTCGTCTGTTGGCGGCCCGCATCGCGCAGGAACGCGGCGCGCGCCTCGGAGGAGAAGTCGGCTATCAGATCCGCTTCGAGCGCGTGGAGTCGGCTCAGACGCGCATCAAGTTCGTGACGGAGGCCTTGTTGCTCCGTCAGATGGCTGCGGACCCCGAGCTCAAGGGGGTGGGGGCCGTGGTGTTCGACGAGTTCCATGAGCGTAACCTGCATTCCGACGTGGCCCTCGCGCTCGCGCGTCGCCTGCAGGAGACGCACCGCCCGGACCTGCTGATCATGGCGATGTCCGCGACCCTCGATACGGAGGGCGTGGCGAAGTGGCTTGGTTCGGCCGAGACGCTGGCCGCCGACGGTCGAGCGTATCCGGTCCAGGTCGAGTACACGCATCTGCCGCGCAATTCGAACCGGCCGATCTGGGACGCCGCCGCCGAACAGGTCCGCCGCGTCCTCCAGGAGGAAGCCGAAGGCGACATCCTGGTCTTCATGCCCGGATCCTATGAGATCATGCGGACCATCGGCGCGGTGCGCAATCTGTCCGAGGCCGGGGGCGTCGACATCCTGCCGCTCTACGGGGAACTGCCGCCGGAAGAGCAGGATCGGGCGGTCAAGCCGAGCCCCGGGCGGAAAGTCATCGTGGCGACGAACGTCGCCGAGACCTCTCTGACCATCCCCGGGGTCCGCGCGGTGGTCGACGCCGGCCTGGCCCGCATCGCGCGCTTCGACCCGCATCGCGGGATCGACACCTTGCTCGTCGAACCGGTCTCCCAGGCTTCCGCCGAACAGCGCGCCGGTCGCGCCGGTCGTACCGGCCCCGGCCGTTGTATCCGTCTTTGGTCACAGACCGACCATGAAGCGCGGCCGCTGCGCGAGGTCCCCGAGATCAAGCGCGTCGACCTTTCGGAGACGATCCTGCTGCTGCTTTCGTCCGGCTGGGGCGAAGCGGCGACTTTCCCTTGGTATGAGAAGCCGGATGACAAGGCCTTGCAGCGCGCGCTGACCGTCCTCGCGGATCTCGGCGCCGTCGACGCCCATGGCCGGCTCACGGCCCTCGGCCGGCGGATGTCGGTCTTTCCGGCGCATCCGCGTTACGCGCGGATGCTGCTCGCGGCGGGCGACCTGGATTGCGTCGATGAGGTCTGCCGTATCGCCGGCCTCGCCCAAGGCCGCGACATCCTTTTCCGCAAGGTCGATGACCGCACCGAGAACGCCCGCGACTCCGTCGAGCAGGAAGACGGCTCCGACTTCTTCCCGCGGCTGGCGCTTCTCCGGCGCGCGGCCGAGATGAAGTTCGACGCCGACGCCTGCGACCGCTTCGGCGTGCACGGACAGGCCGCCCGGCAGGCCGATCAGGCCGCGCGGCAATTCCTCCGGCTCGCCGAAGGACAGGGGTTGCCCGTCAGCGACCGGGTCGCCGACCCTGCCGCCGTCCGCCGATGCCTGCTGCTGGGCTTCTCCGACCGCCTTGCGGTGAGGCTCGACGCCGGCACGCTGCGCTGCGCGCTCGTCCATGGGCGCACCGGCGAACTGCGCCGGGAGTCCGCCATCCGTAACGCCAGGCTCTTGGTCGCCGCCGAGGTCGACGAGATCCAGGCGCGGGGCGGCGTCACGACCTACCTGTCATTGGCGACCGCCGTCGAAGAGTCATGGCTGCAGGAACTTTTCCCCGCGGATTTCTCGACGGTCCACCAGGTCCGCTACGACGCTTCGCAGCGTCGCGTGGTCACGCGCGTCGAACGCCGCTTCCGCGACCTCGTGCTGGAAGCGAAGGAAAGAGACGACGCGCCTTCCGACGCGGCCAGCCGCCTGCTCGCGGAAGAGGTCGCCGCCGGACGCCTGGAGCTGGAGCACTGGGGCGCTCCCGTCGACGCGTGGATCCGCCGCGTGAATTTCCTCGCGAAGCACTGTCCGGAGCTGGGCATCCCTCCCTTCGATGAAGCGGCGCGGAGGATGGTCATCGAAGAAGTCTGCGACGGCGCGGTCGCCTACCGCGATATCCGGGAGCGCCCGGTCTTCGGGGTCGTCCGCGGGTGGCTTTCCCACGAGCAGGCCATGGCGCTTGAGTCCTATTGCCCCGAGAAGATCGTCCTGCCGCGCAAGAAGCATCCGGCCCGGATCGAATACACGGAAGACGGGCAGGCCGAGATCGAGGCCACGGTGCAGGAGCTCTATGATTTCCCTGGCAGCAAGCTGCGCGTCTGCCTCGGCAAGGTTCCGATGGTCGTCTGCATCCAGTCGCCGGCGCGTCGCACCCAGCAACGCACCACCGACCTGGACGCGTTCTGGAAGGGCTCCTACGAAGGCGTGAAAAAGGAGCTGCGCGGCCGTTACCCCAAGCACGAATGGCGCTGAAAGCATGAGTCCTGTCGCCTTCACCTGGTCTTCGGTCCCGATCCACGTCGTGGATTTCGAGGGCAGTCCGCGCACCGGCGTGGTCGAATTCGGAGTGGCCACGCTGCTGGGCGGTGAAGTGGTCAGCACGTCCACGCGTCTGCATGCCCCGCGGGCGCCGGTCCCGGCGATCGATACGCAGTGCCACGGACTGGGCGCCCGCGACCTCGCGGGACTGCCGCCTTTCGAGTCCGAGTGGGATCATTGGGTCTCCTTGCGCCGCTCCGGCCTTCTGGCGGCCCATA
Source organism: Verrucomicrobiota bacterium (assembly GCA_039804485.1). Classification (GTDB taxonomy): domain Bacteria; phylum Verrucomicrobiota; class Verrucomicrobiia; order Opitutales; family UBA953; genus UBA953. The sequence continues at coordinate 1,451 of JBDLWC010000013.1, read as the reverse complement.
ACGCATCCGTAGAGGCCGGCCTGCTGCGCGGCACATGGGCGCGGCCGTCGGCCGTGCCGGCCTTTGTCGGCGAAGCGACGGCCGTCGCGGAATGGGGCCCATGGGTGGACACCTGCCGGCTGGCCCGGTCATGGGCGCCCACCCTGGGCGACTACCGGCTTGCCTCCCTGATCGCCGTCCTGCGGCTCGGACCGCGTCTCGAGGCCTTGGCCTTGGAGCATTGCCCGCCCCGTCGCCGCCGTTACCACTGCGCCTTATATGACGCCCTGGCGGCGGCCTTGGTCCTGCGCGCCCTCTGCGGCCAGGAGGGCCGGTCCGTCGCTCCCCTGTCACAATTAGTCCGCGACAGCCTCACCGCGTCGGCGGCTGATGACCTCATGCAAGGTGAGTTGGGGCTCTAGTTTCCGCTTCACTCTGGCTGGTCGTCCTACCTAGATAGGGTCTCTTATGGCTAACAAGTCCCCCATTCGCGTCGCCGTCACCGGCGCCGCCGGCAACATCGGTTACGCCGCCATCTTCCGTCTCGCCTCCGGCGCCGTCTTCGGCCCCGACCAGCCGGTCGCCCTCAATCTGATCGAAGTCGGTCCCGGCCTCAACGCCCTCGCCGGCGTCGTGATGGAACTCCAGGACTGCGCCTTCCCGCTGCTGACCGACGTCGTCGCCACGGGCGACCTCAACGAGGGATTCAAGGACGCCGACTGGTGCCTGCTCATCGGCGCCGTGCCCCGCAAGGACGGCATGGAGCGCAAGGACCTGCTCGGCATCAACGGCAAGATCTTCATCGGCCAGGGCGAAGCCATCGCGCGCAGCGCCAAGAAGTCCGTCAAGGTCCTCGTCGTCGGGAATCCCTGCAACACCAACTCCCTCATCGCGCTGCGTTCCGCCGGCAGCCTGCCCGCCGAGAACTTCTTCGCCATGACCCGCCTCGACGAGAACCGCGCCAAGTCGCAGCTCGCCGGCAAGGCCGGCGCGCACAACTCCGTCGTCAAGAACGTGGCCATCTGGGGCAACCACTCCTCGACGCAGTATCCGGACTTCACCAACGCCACCATCGGCGGGAAGCCCGCCACGCAGGTCATCACCGACCACGCCTGGCTCAAGGAGACCTTCGTGCCGGACGTCCAGAAGCGCGGAGCGTCCGTCATCAAGGCCCGCGGCGCCTCGTCGGCCGCCTCGGCCGCCAACGCCGCGCTCGACACCCTGCGCAGCCTGCACTTCCCGACCCCGGCCGGCGACTGGCACTCCGTCGCCGTCCTGTCCAAGGGCGAGTACGGCATCGCTCCGGGCATCATGTTCGGTTACCCGATCCGCACCAAGGCCGACGGCTCTTGGGAGATCGTCCAGGGCCTCCCGCTCGACGCCTTCTCGAAGGAGAAGATCGCGATCACCGAGAAGGAACTGCTCGAAGAGCGCGCCACCGCTTCGGAAGCCCTCGGCCTGAAGCTCTGAAG
>JBDLWC010000012.1:0-3635 GCA_039804485.1 Verrucomicrobiota bacterium | reverse complement strand
CATTGGGATAGGAAAGGGGTAGGGGGTGGGGGAGGGGGAGGTAAAGCCGTAATCGGGGGCAAATAAAGAACCCCTCGGGAGGAGGCCTCCGGAGGGGTTCCAGCGGGCCGGCGGGCTGGCTTACTTAGGTTGGGCGGGCGGCGGGACGACGTCCTGCACGATGCCGATGCCGGTGAAGTAGGCGTTGCGCTGCGAGATGCGCTGGGCGAACAGGCGGCTTTCCTCGGCGCCGGCCTTGTCTTCCGGCAGGTCTTTCTTGGCCGGGCGGATGAAGACGGTGTCGCCGTTGGCGAGGCGGATCGGGGCGGTCACCTTGCCGAGACCGGCGGCTTCGATGAGCAGGCCGGTGTTCTCGTTGACGCCGCTCAGGCTGGCCGGGACGGCGTAGACCGTGAAGGCTTCGGGCGAGGAGAGGGTCAGCTTCTGGGCCTTGGCGCTGTCGGTGAAGGTCTTGCCGGCGGCGAGGTCGGCCTGCAGGGCCTTGGCGACCTTGGCGACTTCGTCGGCGAGGAGGCGGTTGCGCTGCGACTTCTGCCAGTTGGCGACGGCCTTGGCCTTCGCTTCTTCGAAGGTCGGCAGGCGGTCGGCGGTGCGCTTGGCGAGGAGCAGGAAGGTCGCGCCCGCTTCCGAGCGGTAGACTTCGGTGCGCCATTCCTTGTCGGTCAGCTCGGCGGCGACGCGGAGGGCTTCGGCGGGGATCTTCGCGACGACCGGAGGGTTGGTGACCTCGAAGGAGGGGACCTGCGTCAGCTGGGCGTTCTTGCCCTTGATCCAGGCGGCGAGTTCCTTGCTGTCGGCCTTGGTGGCGTCGATGGGGAATTTCTCGGCGAGCTCGTCGGAAATCTGTCCGGCGAGGTTGGTGATGGCGCGTTCCGCGCGGACGAGCTTCTCGAGCTCCGCGCGCTTGGCCAGGGCCTGTTCCTTGACCTTGCCGGTCTCGAACTTGAAGGCCTCGGCCTGATTATAGCCCATGTTGATGATCTCGTCGTCGGAGACCGGGGCGGCGTCGGCGACGGTCGGGACGATGGTCACGGCGGTCACGGCGACCTGCGCGGGCAGGCGGTAGGCTTCGATGTCGGCGGTGAAAGCCTCTTTGGCCTTCGCTTCGTCGACCTTGATCTCAGGGTTGAAGGCCGCGGCAGGGAAGGTGGCCGCGTCGACGGTCCACTTGGTGCGTTCGCGGTCGAGGATGCGCTTCACCTGGGCGGTGGTCGCGTGGCCGGAGCCCGCGAGGGTGCTGACGGCCTTCTGGATGCGCCAGCTGTCCTTGAGGTAGGTCTCGAAACGGGCGCGGACCTCGAGGTCCGAGGTGTTCAGCTGCTTGGAGGCGAACTCCAGGAACTTGTTGAGGCCGTCGCCGTTCTTGGCGTCGGGGGCGCTGGTCATCTCGCGGGCGAGGCGGCGGATCTCGAGGTCGGAAGGGTCGGGGATGCCGAGGCCGTCGGCGAGGCTCAGTTCCGCGACGCGCTGGACCAGCCCGTTGCTGTCCATGCGCTGGCCGGTCATCTGCGAGAAGAACAACGCGTCGTTGAAACGGGAGCGGACGGCCGGGTCGTTCAGGTTGACGCCTTGGTAGACGTAGGAGGGGCCGCCGGTCAGGGCGCCGCGTCCGGCGAATCCGTAGAAGACGAACGAGACCACGATGATCACCAGCAGGAAGCCGAAGATGATGCGGTTGTGCTTGCCGGTGGCGTTCTGGAGCCAGGTAATCATTCGGACAAGTTACCCCGAACTTTCGACGCCTGTCAATCAGTCCAAATCCGCCCCGCGCTTGCTTTGGGCGGCCTTCCGGACATGAATCGGCATGTGCCGAAACCCCTTTATTGCATTGTCGCGGTGGCCCGCAACGGGGTCATCGGCAAGGACGGCAAGCTGCCGTGGCATATCCCCGAGGACCTGGCCTGGTTCATGGACCAGACCCGGGGGGGCGTGATGATCGAAGGACCGGCCTGTTACGCCGAGCTCGGCAAGGCTTTGCCGGACCGCGGCACGGTCGTGGTCTCGCGCGATCCGGCCAAATCCTTTCCCGGCGCCGAACGCGCCGCTTCCTTGCCGGAGGCCATCGTGATCGCCGACCGCATGGACGAATGGCCGGGCCCGGTCTGGATCACCGGGGGAGAGCGCATCTACGCCGAAGGCCTGCCGCTGTGCGATCGTCTGCTGATCACCCGCATCGACCGGGATTTCGTCGGCGACCGTTTCTTTCCCGCGGATTGGCCGCAGCACTTCACCAAACTCATCTCGTCGAAGTCCGGGGAATATCAGGGTCTGGGATATCGGTTCGAAGTCTGGGAGCGGTAAGCGCGGCTGACGCCGCGAGGGGACCCGTGGGCAGGGTGACACGTGGGCAAGGGGGTGACTCAACCGGAGCCCGGAATGGTCGCGGCGGACATTTCCCCCGGCTGACTATCCGGTCTCGGGTTTCCCTTTGGGCTATGCCTCGGGGTAGGGGCGGTCCCGCGGTTGAGCTTGGGCGCTCAACCCTGCCTTGTCCCCGTGCCAGCGAAACCCGTGCCCCCTCGCGACGATGCGTGATTTGGCTCCCATGGTCCGCCAAATCTCGCATCGTCGTGCCATGCTGCTGACCTTACTCCTGCTGGCCGCTGCCCCGACGATTATTTCCGACGAGGCCAAGGTGCCGCCTTACACCTTGCCCGATCCGCTGGTGTGCGCGGACGGACGCAAGGTCGCCGACGCCAAGACCTGGAACGAAGTCCGCCGTCCGGAAGTCCTCCGCTTGGTCGAGGACAACTGGTTCGGGCGCACGCCGGACACCGCGAAGCTGCGGACCGGCGCCGTGGTCGAGGTCCGCGAGCAGTCTGCGGAAGCCTTCGGCGGCAAGGCGACGCGGACGCAGTTCAAGGTCTGGCCCATCGGCAAGCAGGGTCCTTCGTTCGACCTGCTGCTGTACGTCCCCGTCGCGGCGAAGCGTCCGGCGCCGGTCTTTGTCGGGCTCAATTTCGGCGGCAACCATACCACGGCTCCGGACCCGGCGGTCTTCGTGCCTTCGGGCTGGGTCGCCAAGCAGTGGGCCCTCAAAGACGCCGCCCAGGCCGATCCGGCCTTGCGGGGCAACCAGGCGCGTCGCTGGGAATCCGAGACGCTCATCGACCGAGGTTATGCCACGGCGACGGCCTACTACGGCGATTTCGAGGCCGATCATCCCGAAGGATGGAAGACGGGCTTTCGCGCGGCGATCTCGCCTGCCGGCGCGGGCACCCGGTGGGAAGACGGTGACTGGGCGGCGATCGGCTGCTGGGCCTGGGGGCTCTCGCGCATGCTCGATGTCCTCGAGAAGGTCCCGGCCCTCGATGCCCGCCGCGTCGCCGTGCACGGGCATTCACGTCTCGGCAAGGCCGCGCTCTGGGCCGGCGCGCAGGACGCACGCTTCGCGCTCGTCATCGCCAACAACTCAGGCTGCGGCGGCGCCGCGCTCAACAAGCGACTCTTCGGCGAGACCGTCGGCGTGATCTCCGGTCATTATCCCGGCCGCGGCTTCCCGTATTGGTTCGCCCGGCGCTTCGGGACTTTTGCCGAGCGGGAAGCGGAACTCCCGCTCGACGCGCACTACCTGCTCGCGCTGATCGCGCCGCGCCCGCTCTACGTCGCCAGCGCCTCGGAGGACCCATGGTCCG
>JBDLWC010000011.1:0-9819 GCA_039804485.1 Verrucomicrobiota bacterium | reverse complement strand
CTACCCGTTCGTGATGGTCGACCGCGTGGTCGAGCTCAACGACGACTCCCTGGTCGCGATCAAGAACGTCACGATCAACGAGCCCTATTTCCAGGGCCACTTCCCCGGCCAGCCGGTCATGCCGGGCGTCCTTCAGGTCGAGGCGATGGCCCAGGCCGCCGGCCTGATCATGCTGCGCCGCGGCGCCGCCGACGAAGCCCCGAAGGTCGTGTTCTTCATGAGCGCCGACAAGGTGAAGTTCCGTAAGGCGGTCACCCCGGGCGACACCCTCGAGATCCGCGCGAAGCTCACCACGGTCCGCGGCCGCATCGCCGCCGCCGAGTGCGAATGCCTCGTCAACGGCGAGTGCGTCTCGTCCGCCGAACTGCTCTTCACCATCGCCGACTCGCCCAACGGCTGAACCGGATGGCCACGCAAGTCCACCCCACCGCCATCGTCGAACCCGGCGCCCAGCTCGGCCAAGGCGTCGTCGTCGGCGCCTACGCCTACGTGGGGGCCGACGTCACCCTGGGCGACGGCTGCGTGCTGCACCACCACGCGACGGTCGAGGGCTTCACGCAGCTCGGGCCGCGGTGCGAGGTCTTCCCCTACGCCTTCATCGGCGGCCGCACGCAGGACCTGAAGGCCCGCCCCGGCAAGCCCGGCCTCAAGGTCGGCGCCCGCAACATCTTCCGCGAATACGTCAGCGTCCACCTCGGGACCCAGGAAGGCGAATGGACCGTCCTCGGCGACGACAACGTCCTGCTGGCCTATTCCCATGTCGCCCACGACTGCGTGATCGGCGACCACCTGGTCATCTCCAGCCACTCCGCCGTCGCCGGCCACGTGCACGTCGGCGACCACGTGAACATCGGCTGGAACGCCGGCATCCACCAGTTCTGCCGCATCGGCGACCACGCGATGGTCGCGGCCTGCTCGAAGTGCGTCCAGGACGTCCCCCCTTTCGTCATCGCCGACGGCAATCCCTGCGAGACCAAGATGATCAACGCGGTGGGGCTGAAGCGTTCGGGCTTCACCGACGACGAGATCGCCGCGGCCAAGCTGATGCACCGCCTTTTCTACCGCGACGGCCTCAACACCTCGCAGGCCATCGAGAAAGCGCGGGGGCTGCCCGAAGCCTCGGGACGCGTCGTGAAAGCCTTCGTGGACTTCGCCGCGTCGACCAAGCGCGGCCTGGCCTGATCCCGTCGGCGCTTGCGGCGGGGAGTCCCGCGCCTAGCCTGAGCGGCATGAAAGCCCTTCTGCCCGCCTGGACCGCCCTGTTCGCCGTCGTCGGCTCGCTCTCCGCGGCCATCGTCGAACGCCCGCTGGAATATAAGTCCGGAGAACTCGTCTGCGAAGGCTGGCAGGCGTATGACGACGCCGTGACCGGCCCGCGGCCCGGCGTGCTCGTCATCCACCAGTGGACCGGCGTCAGCGACCATGAAAAAGAAGCCGCCCGCAGGCTCGCCGCCCTCGGCTACAACGTCCTCGTCGCCGACATCTACGGCAAGGGCGTCCGTCCGCAGCCCCCGGCCGCCGGCAAGGAAGCCGGCAGATACAAGGCCGACCGCGCCCTGCTCCGGGCCCGCGCCGACGACGCGCTCAAAGCCCTCGCCGATGACGCGCGCACCGACAAGTCCAGGCTGGCCGCGACCGGCTACTGCTTCGGCGGCACGTCGGCGATCGAGCTCGCCCGCGGCGGCGCCGCCCTCAAGGGCGTCGTCAGTTTCCACGGCGGCCTCGACTCGCCCGCCCCCGCGGATGGCAAGAACATCAAGGCCCGGATCCTCGCGCTCCACGGCGCCGACGACCCCTTCGTCCCTTCCAAGGACATCGCGGCCTTCGAGAACGAAATGAAGTCCGCAGGCGTCCGCTACGAGCTGGTCAGATACCCCGGCGCGGTGCACAGCTTCACGCACAAGGCCGCCGGCGGCGACAAATCGAAGGGCGCGGCCTATGACGCCGAGGCCGACCGTGACTCCTGGCTCCGGATGGAACGCCTGCTGAAGGACGTCTTCGGAAGCTGAACGCCGGAAAACGCGCAGACAAAAAAGCCGCGGATCGCTCCGCGGCTTTCGTCCGCTCCGGACGGACCGTTCAGGCCACGCGCTCGACGACGAGCGGGGGCATGTTGGGGCGCTTCGGGGCGAGGCGGTAGGCGTCGCGGAAGTACGGCAGCGCGGCGTCGACCTTGGCCTCGTCGTTGTAATGGATCATGATCAGCGGCTCGCCCTGCTTGACCTGCGTGCCGACCTTGCGGATCTCGGTGACGCCGACCGACGGGTCGAGCGTGCCGTCCTTGAGCGTGGCGAGCAGACGGACGCCCTGGGCGATCTTGCCCGCGTCGATGGTGTGCACGTAACCGCGCTTCGGGGCGGGGAGCTTGCGGATGAACTTCGCCTTGGGGAACTTCGCGGGATCGTCGATCCAGTCGGTCTTGCCGCCCTGGGCGCGGACCATCGCCTTGAACTTCTCGAGCGCGGAGCCGTCCTTAAGGTGCTTCTCGACGGTCTGCTTGGCGGAAAGGGTCGAACCGGCGACGCCGGCGAGGCGCACGACTTCCATGCCCAGCTTGAGGACGAGGTCCTGCAGGTCTTCGGGGCCTTCGCCCTTGAGCAGGCGGACGGCTTCGAGGACTTCGAGACCCGTGCCGACGGAGTCGCCGAGAGGCTGGTTGATGTCGGTCACGAGGGCCACGCACTTGCGGTTGAGCGAACGGGCGACGCGGGTGACGATGCGGGCGAGCTGCTTGGCCTGCTCGAGGTCGCGGATGAAGGAGCCGTTGCCCCACTTCACGTCGATCACCAGGCCTTCGCAGCCTTCGGCGAGCTTCTTGGAGAGGATGCTGCCCGTGATGAGCGGAAGGGACGGGATCGTGCCCGTCTTCTGACGGAGCGTGTAGAGGATGTCGTCGGCCGGAGCGATCTCCTTGCACTGCTCGGTGACCGCGCAACCGACGCGTTCGAGCTGCTGGCGGAACTGGTCCATCGTGGCCTTGCCCTTGAAGCCCGGGATCGAGCTCAGCTTCTCGACGGTGGAGATGCAGAACTCCTCGTCCTTGCCGTTCATGCCCGGCATGATGACGCCCGCGGCGGCGCCGAGCGCGCCCAGCACCATGGAGGTCTTGTCGCCCACGCCGCCGGTCGAGACCTTGGCGATCTTGGGCTGGGTCAGACGATCGAGGTCGATGACGTCGCCCGAAAGACGAAGCTCCTCGGCGAGCATCGCCGTCTCCTGGGCGGACATCTGCTTGAAGTAGATCGCCATCGCGAGGGCGGCTTGCTGCGCCTCCGGCATCTCGGCGTCCATCACGGAGTCGACGATATGACGGATCTCGTCGGCGGTGAATTCGCCCCCGTCCCGCTTCTTCTCGATGAGAGAGGTGAAGGAGGGCTTCTCCTTACGCTTGTGGTCCAAGATTTTCTCTGTCATAAGTAGTTAGGATTGTGAAGGTTAGAGCCGTTCTGCGGAGGACAGGGAGGCGGACTCGCTGTGATGTAAGTTTTTCTTGAAAAGTCGAGCCAAAACAGGCAAGTCGCCGCTTTTGGGCCAAAAACACCCCTAACCCCCACCCTTGGAGGCGTAAACCCTCCTTGTTTCAGGCCAGGGCCGTTTACACTAGCAGGACAGGACTTACCTCAACGGACCCTCAAAAAGGGCGTCAGGACCCCACAGAGAGGTCCGGAAGCCCCTTTCCGGCAGGGTCGCGCCGGCATGCCAGGCAGGCGCCGCGGGGTCGCCCGACCGCGGGGCGACGAAAGCGTAAAGGTAGTCCGCCGAACCCGCTGACAGCAAAGCCGAAGCCAGGCGGGGGCCGGCCTCGATGAACACCCCGGCGATCTGCTCCTGGGCGCAGCGCTCGGACCAGACGCGCATGAAAGAGGCCTCGTCGCCGACCAAGGACCAGACCGCGACGCCCTCGGCCTCGTACCAAGCAAGCGCGGATTTCTGCGCGGCGGAAGCCAGCCCGACCACGATGGTCTGACGACGGTGGGCGTCTTGGAAAAGATTCAAGCCGGCCCGGCCGGCGGTCCGGAAATGCCGGTCCAGCACGAAACGCACCGGACACCATTCGCCGTCGGGCTGACGCGCCGTGAGCCGAGGGTTGTCGGCCAAGGCGGTCGACGCGCTCACCGCGATGGCGGGATAGAGCCTCCGGAGACGATGCACGCAGGCTTGCGCGGCCGGCCCGGTGATCGCCCTGCCCTGCCCGGCCGGCAAGGTCAGCTTGCCGTCGAGCGTGGCGGCGACCTTGAGCGCGAGCAAAGGGCGCCCATGGACGATCCAGTGGTTGAAGATCCGGTTGAGCTCGGCGCATTCCTCGCCGAGGACGCCTTCCACCACGGCGACGCCCTGGGCGCGCAGCAACGCCAAGCCATGGCCGGCGTGGGCCGGGTTCGGATCGCGGGCGCCGACCACGACCGTGCGCAACCCGGCGGCCAGGATGGCGTCGACGCACGGGGGCGTACGGCCGTGCGTGCAGCACGGTTCGAGCGTGACGTGCAGGACGGCGTCCGGAGCGGGCCTGCGGCCCAACGCGCGCAGGGCCATCACTTCGGCATGCGGCGCGCCGGCCCGGGCGTGGAAGCCCTCGGCGACGATCTTCCCGCCCTCGGTGATGACGGCCCCCACCATCGGGTTGGGATGCGTGCGGCCCCAAGCCTGACGCGCGAGCTCCAGGGCTCGACGCATCGGCGGCTCGGCGACGGCGACGGACACGATCAGCGGTTGCGCTTGCGCGAGACCGCGGCGGCCTTGGGGCCTCCCGGGGTCAGCTGCGGCTCGGAGTAATAACGGAACCCGTCGAGCTTGCGGCGCTCGATGCCGCGGCCGAGCAGCTGCTCGATCTGCTGGAGATGGTGCATCTCGTCGGGCGAATAGAGCGTGAAGGCTTCGCCCTCGGCGGAAGCGCGGCCGGTGCGGCCGATACGGTGGACGTAGTCCTCGGCGTGCTCGGGCACGTTGTAGTTGATGACGTGCGTGACGCCGCGGATATCCAGGCCGCGCGAGGCGATGTCGGTCGCCACCATGATGCTGAACTTGCCGGACTTGAAGCCCGCGAGGGCGGCGGCGCGCTCCGACTGGGTGCGGTCGGCGTGCATCGTGGCGACGGGCGTGCCGTGGCCTTCGATCCATTCCGCGATGCGGTCGGCGTCGCGCTTGGTGCGCGTGAAGACGATGACGGACTTGTAGCCGCTCTTGTTGAGCAGGGCCAGCAGCAGGTCGTACTTCTGGAAGATGTCGACCGGGTAGATGGCGTGGTCGACCGTGTCGGCGGCGCCGAGGCCGGTGCGGACGTCGACCGTGACGGGCTCGCGGAGGGCCCAGCCCGCGATGCGGCCGATGGCGTCGGAGATGGTGGCGGAGAACAGGAGCGTCTGGCGTTCCTTCGGGCAGTAGTTGACGATGCGGGTGACGTCCTCGATGAAGCCCATGTCGAGCATGCGGTCGACCTCGTCCATGATGAGGATCTGGATGGACTTCAGGTCCAGGATCCGCTGCTCATGGAGATCGAGCAGGCGGCCCGGGGTGGCGATGACGACGTCGACGCCCTCTTCCAAGGCCTTCACCTGGGCGCCGTAGCCCACGCCGCCGTAAAGGAGCGCGGTCCGGGTGCCGAAGTGCTTGCCGTATTTCTGGAAGTTCTCGTCGACCTGGACCGCGAGCTCGCGCGTCGGGACGAGGACGAGGCAGCGCGGCTTGCCGGCGGCGGGGCCGAGCAGCGAAAGCGTCGGGAGGGCGAACGCGGCGGTCTTGCCGGTGCCGGTCTGGGCGGCGCCGATGATGTCGCGGCGGGCCATGATGGCCGGGATGGCCTGCGCCTGGATGGGGGTCGGCGTCACGTAGCCGTGTTCGGCCAGGGAGCGCAGGACTGGCTCGGGCAGCCCGAGGTCGGTGAAGGTGGACATAATATGACTTCAGAAAGCGACAGGCGGACCCAAAGGGGAAGAATAAAGGAAGAAAACTGGGGGCGGCCCGTCCGCCCGGGCCCGCGGGTCCGGGTTTGACAATCTCCTCAGGATTCCCTGCATAGGTCTTCCTTCTCTGCAGAAGGACGCACGGTGGTTGTAGCTCAGTTGGTTAGAGCACTGGTTTGTGGTACCAGGGGTCGGGGGTTCAAGTCCCCTCAATCACCCCACTTTGCAGGAGCCCCGGAGCAATCCGGGGCTTTTCTGCTTGGGCATGCATGGTCGCCCTGCCCGCGGCCCGCCCGGCCCTCAGCCGTGGGCGCCCTTGGACTTGAAGTAGGCTTCCAGGCTGTCGCGGATGGCTTTCTCCAAGGCCTCGTCCTTCGCCTTGACCTCGGCGTCGATCGCCGGATCGCCGACCTCGGCGCCGCGACGGAAGAGCTTGCCGCCGCCGAAGGCGAGGCGCTGGGCGTAATAGGTCTGATAGGCGACCTGGAACTTATAGCCCGAGGAATAATTCGTCAGCTGCACGACGACCTTGTCGACCGGGTAGTCGGGGTTGATCTTGCGCAGCGCGGCGCGGACCTGCGCGGCGGCCTCGCGGGAGTCGCACTTGATCTGGTTGTCCATGAAGCGCGCGTCGCTGAACTCGGCGTCCATGGGGAAGAAGACGCCCGTGCGCAGCCCGTTGAAAGAGGTGCCGGGAATCCCGTAATACAGGATCAGGCAGGAGACGAGGGTGACGCCGATCATCGAGGCCAGGCCGGCCACCGGATGCATCGGTTTCTTGAGCTTAACGGCGCACATGACGGAAGGACATAAGCGTCCCGCCTCCCGAATCAATCAGATTGGGGAGGCGGCGGGCGCGCTTACTTCAGCGTCTGCAGGAAAGCCTTCACGTCTTCCAGCTCCTGGGGCTTGAGGATCAGGCCCATGGGAGGCATCGGCGAGACCCCGAGCTTCTCGTAACCCTTGGCGAGCACCTTGTTCGGTTCGGTCAGGGACTCGTGGATGTAGGCGGGCGTGGCGCGGGTCGCGAGACCATCGAGGGCCGGGCCGATGGCGCTGCCCTTCCCCCCGACCATGTGGCAGTTGAAGCAGCCGGCGACGGGATGCTTCCAGAAGATCTCCCGGCCGCGGCCGGCGTCACCGGCGACCAAGGGCGCTTCGCCGGCCATGGTGAGTTCGCTCAGGCGGACATCGTCGAAGATCACCTCGCCGAAGCCGACATGCAGGAGGTTGATGCTGGCCTTGGCGCGGCCGCCGCTGTTGAAGGTCGTCTCGACCTGGGCCCAGTCCGATTCGCGGGCGGTGACCTTCTCCGTCTCGGCGCGACCGAGATGGTCGTTGAGGCTGGCCTTGCCCTTCAGCCCGCGGGTCCGGATCCAGGCGCTCAGGCGGTATTCCGTGTTCGGCTTCAGATCCACGTCGAAGTAAAGGCTGGTGTCGGCCGCGCCGTCTTCCGGCGACTTGATCGTGACGTAGGAGCGGACGGCGGACTTGCCCGAACGCACCATGGCGGGATCGGTCACGCGTTCCCAGCGGGCCTTCGTCGTGGCAGGCTGGTTGTTGTAATCGCGACGGGTCCAAGATTCCGGCAGCTTGCCCGCTCCGGCGGCCTCGAAGCCGGCGTTGGCCAGGAGATTCGGGCCTTCGACGTAGGTCGCGGTCTTATGCTTCTTGGCGAGCAGACGGACGGCCTCGTTGAGCCATTCGTCGGCCTTCACCGCCGGATCGGCGGCGAGCTGACGGACGAGCGTCTGCACCTCGGGGGACGTGGGGAGCTCGGCCAGCTTCACGAGGGCGGCGAGACGGGTCGCCGGATCCTTGTCGGCGACGACGCCGGATCCGAAGAAGAGCTTCTGGGCGGCGGCGTCGGCGCCCAGGGCGCGGACGGCGTTGCGGCGCAGCTCGGGCGAGGCGGAGAGCAGCGCGGACTGGTGGGTCGCCTCGTCGAGTTCGCCGAGACCCTGCAGCGCCCGGAGAGCGTGGATCGCGGCGACATCGGCGGGCGACTTCACGACGACGTCGCGGAGCGCCGGCGCGAGATCCTTCTTCTTGCCCTCGACGATCATGCGCTGGGCGCGGAGACGACCGTACTGGGTGCCGCCGGAGAGTCCGGCGACCAGCTCGGCGGCGGATTCGCCCTGGCCAGGCTTCTCGCCGGCGCCGGGCTTGTCCCAGACGACGCGGTAGATGCGTCCGCGGGAGTGGTCGCGCAGGTCGTTCTCATGCGCGCCGCCGACGCCGGTCTTGGCGTCGAAGCCGCCGCGGGACTTGGAAGGCGTCGGGTTATGCTGGATGATGAAGTTCTGCCAGTCGGCGAACCAGACGGCGCCGTCGGGACCGACTTCGGCGAAGACCGGGGACATCCATTCGTCCGTGCTGGCGACCAGGTTGAAGCCGTCCTTGGCGACATGGCCGGCGCCCGCGGGCTGGACGTCCATCAGGGCGATGATCTTCATGGTCGGCTCGCAGACCAAGGCCTTGCCCTGCAGGCGAGGCGGCAGCTGGGCGGAGTAGATGAAATTGGCGCCGGCCGCGGCGGTGTATCCGCCCATCCAGTCAACCTGACGGAAGTTGGGGGTGATCGTGTGGGCCTTGTCGACGAGGTTGATCTTCTTGGCCGTCATGGCGCGCTGTCCCTTGCCGACGACGTTCTGAGGGATGCCGCCGAAGAAGACCGGGGCGCCGTTGGCCGTGCCGCCGAAATCATCGCCGGCGTCGTTGGCGCTCTGGCCCCAGGTGTTGTTGCTGAACTGGTGCAGGAACTCGAGGGCGGAACCATCGGCCTTGAAGCGGTAGGACCCTTGGGCGAAGTTCAGCTTCTGCCCGCCGACCTCGCCGGAAAAACCGCTGTAGCCCACGGCGCCGCGGAGCCAGTTGTCATAGCCGTAGGAAAGGCTGCTGGCCTGCGCATGGGTGTCGCGGACCCCGAAGCCGCTCATGACGACCTGACGCACGTCGGCCTTGTCGTCGCCGTCGTTGTCCTTGAGGAAGATCAGATGGGGAGGCTGGGCCACGATGACGCCGCCGCCCGTGAAGACCAGGCTGGTGGGGATGTTGAGGCGGTCGGCGAAAGTGGTGAACTTGTCCGCGCGGCCGTCGCCGTCGGTGTCCTCGCAGATGACGATCTTGTCATTGCCGTTCTGATCCGCCTTCACGCCGTGAGGATAGTCGGAAGTGCAGGCGACCCAGAGGCGGCCGCGGGCGTCCCAGGCGAAGGCGATCGGCTTGGTGATGTCGGGCTCCGCCGCGAACAGGACCAGCTTCATGTCGGCCGGCACCTGGGTGCGCTCCATGCTGCCCTTGACCGAGAAGGGCTTCTGGAAGGTCAGCGCCTCGGGCCGGCGTTCGTAGTTGGCGACTTGGGCGTTCTTCTCGCGCACTTCCGTTTCGCGCTGGGCGAGGAAAGCCTGCCAGCTGGCCTTGCGGGCGGCGGGAAGCGCCTTCTCCAGCGCGGCGCGGAAAGCCGCCGGATCGGCGGGCGCGAGGACGGGGAGCTGGGTGGCGACATTACCCGTGCCGGCCAGCACGTAGGCGTCGTAGCGGGCGTCGTCCTGAGGAGGGTTGTAATCGAACCAGATGCCGTCGCGGCCGAGTTCGGCCATGAGCGCATGGAGGGGGCCGACCGCGGTCTGCTCCTTGCGGGCGGGATCCATGTAGCCGATCCGGATCGGACCGGAGTCGGGCGCCGCGGAGGTCATCGCGGCGAGGGTCGTCATCAGGAAAACGAGAACGGGGCGCATATGGGGTAAGTTCGTCACAGAAGCATTTGTTCCCCCGAGGGCAATAAGTTGTCTTCGCCCCCGAGACGATTCGCCGCAAACCGCCCATAAATGGCGTAATCATACCAAGCACCCTTCCCTCCGGATGGCCGGTCCTGGCCGACGAGCCCAAAAAAAACGGCGCCCTGACGGGCGCCGTG
>JBDLWC010000010.1:0-4719 GCA_039804485.1 Verrucomicrobiota bacterium | reverse complement strand
GAAGGCGACCGTCACGTGGCGGGCCGAGAGCCGGAGCAGCTCGTAGCATTCGCCGTCGAGATCCTGGCCCTCATCGACCAGCGCCGCGTCGAGTTCCGGCGCGGGCTTCGCGTGACGCAGGTGGGCCAGCAGGTTCCGGCGTACCGCCAGGAAGTCCGGGTGGCCCTCCGCGTCGGTGGGGGGCGGTCCCAGCAAGGCCAGGTGACGCAGCCGGCACCAGTGGTCGAAGGTCAGGACCCTTTCGGCGTCCAGACCCAGCGTCGCCGTGGCCGAGCGGATGAAGTCGCGCAGCACGTTCGTGTAGACCAAGGTGGCCACCCGTTCCGGATGACCGGAAACCTCGCCCAGCTTCCGGGCCCGGTGCAAGAGCACCACCGTCTTGCCGGAACCCGGGCCGCCGCGGAGGATGAGCGGACGGTCGGCCGGCGCTTCGACCGAGGCCACCTGCAAGGGCGTGAGCTGACTGCGCGGGGGGAGCCAGGTCACGGCGTCGGACGATCCAGATCGGACTCCAGGCGGGGCAGCAGGCCTTCGACAGGGGTCGGCGCTGAAAGCTCTTTTTTTCGTCGCGCCTCTTCGCGGGCGGCGCGTTGGCGATGAGTGGCGTCGGCGGACATCGTCGTCGCCGCCTGGAACCAGGAGAACGTCACGTCATCCAGACTCGTCAGATCTTCGCCGAAACGACGGAACGCGTCATCCAAGGCCTCGGTCCCTTCCTCGTCGCGTCCCTGGGCGCGCAGGCAGCGGGCCAGAAGCACCAGGCCGATGGCGCTCGGCTCTTCGGCTTCGAAGCGGCGGCACATCTCTTCCGCATCGGCCCAGCGGCCCTTGCGCGAGTACAGGTTGGCCAGGTTGAGCAGCGCCATCGCGCTGCCCGCCAGGACGGCGTCGAGCAGGCATTTCTCCTGCCGATAAGCGTCTCCCTTGCGTCCGTAGACATTGGACAGGTGGCAGAGGGCGCTCTGCCGGTATTCCGGTTGCTGGCGGATCAGCCGCTTCAGGAGCGCCGCGGCCTTGTCGTGCATCCCGACCTTGTCGTGCAGCAGCGCCAGCTCGAGCATCTTCGCCGGGACGGCTTCCGGGGGGAACTCACCGGCACGCACGCCGCGTTCGATGCGCAGGATCATCTCCCGGTCCTTGCCGGGATTCACCACGTTATGCAGGGGCGATTCGATCGTGCCCGCAAAGGTCTCGCCGCCGTCCGCGGCCGTGACCCCGAAGGAGAAATGCTGGTTCGCGTCGAGGTCGAAGGAGAGCGACAGCGGCGTGCCCGCCTTGATCGGCTGGGTCACGCCCGTGAAGACCGGGCGGGCTTCGACGCCTTCGCCGGCCCAGAAGGCGATGCGGATCGGACCGCCGGGCGCCACGAAGCGCTGGCGTCCCGATGGACGGAAGTCGCCCGCGCAGGGCAGGGCCTGGCCGCGGGAGATGATCGCGTGCAGGCCGCGGTCGGTCTGCAGGCTGAGGCTGTCGCTCGCCACCGGCGCCAGCAGGCTCCGTCCGTAGAGGTGGAGCAAAGCGGCGTGGTAAGCCGCGCCGCGGGCCACCGCGACCTGCATGTCGAGGGCGTCGGCGAAGCGATGGACCAGGAATTCGCCGAAGTAACCCTGCAGCGCGCGGATCACCAGCGGGTTGAGGGAGCTCCCGCCGACCGCGAGCAGGAAACCGACCTGGCGCGGCTGCAGCCGGGCGCGTTCCAGCGCGTCGGCGATGGGGGCGAAGATCGAGCAGCTCAGCGTGTACTCGTCTTCGTCGGCCTGCAGCGACTCGTCGTCGAGGAAAGGCTCCATCAGTTCCGCGAAGCGCAGGCCGTCGAGGGAAGGCGTGCGGAGCTGCAGCCGGGTGCCGTCGGTCAGCTGGAGCGTCTGGACGCCGGGGTAGGTCTTGACCGTGTCGGCCAGGATCTCGGTCAGGTCGGCGCCGTGGGCGCGGCGATGGTCGAGGAGTTCGCAGAGCCCCGTCTTCAGTTGTTCCGCGGTCGCGAGGAGTTGCGGCTCCAGCTGTTCCTTGCGGGTCTCGTATTCCCAGTCGTCGAGGGCCACGCTGTTCTGGCGGGCCAGTTCGGGGATGAGCACCTGGTGGACGATCGCGCGGTCGATGTCGGCCCCGCCGAGACGGTGGTAGCGCGACACCGCCCGCGAGCTGACGCTCAGGGTGCCGTCGGCCTGGCGACGCAGGGTGAAGATCGCCACGTCGCAGGTCCCCCCGCCGAAATCGATCACCATCGTCTCGGTCTCGTCGCCGACCCCGTCGAGGATGGCGGGCCCTTGGCGGGCGATGAAGTCGAGGAAGGCGGCCAGCGGTTCGTCGAGCAGGTCGCCGTGGCCGAGGTCGAGGCCCGCGAGATCGGCCGCGAGGAGGGTGTCCTCGCGCTGCGTGATCTGAAAGGACGCCGGCACCGTGACCACCGTGCGCGCGGTCTTGCCCGGGACCTGGTCCCGCAGGAAACGCAGGACCTGACCCGAGATCTCCGCGGGGGAGCGGCAACCGGCCTTCGCCTGGGGGTAGGTCCGGCCGATGCCCATCTCATTCTTCGCTTCCGCGAGGTAGTTGGCGTTGGGGCGCAGGCCCAGTTCCACCGAGCGGGAAAGGCAGCGGCGGGCGCCTTCGCCGACGAACTGCCGGTCGGCGAGATGGCTGACGACCGAGGGGACGAGCACCGACGTGAAATCGCCGCTCAGGGTCGGCTGGGCGACCTCGACGCACTGGGCGACCGAGATGCTGTCGGGCGACTGCGGCGACCAGGTCACCTCGGCCACCGTCGAGTTGGTCGTCCCTAGGTCGATTCCGAGGACCCGGAAGGCCTTGAGCCGCGGCCGGGGGTCGACGCCGGGGGGACGAATATGAGGCAGCGGATTCATCGGGCGACGAGCGGGGGCAGACTAGGCTCACGGCCCCCCATGGCAACCAAGGAGGCTTCCGGCCGGGGCATGGTTTAAGGCCTCTGTTATGAAACTATTCTGGAGCCATGGGGTACTATCCTTAGAAACACCCCTTATGCGTCCATTTATCGCCATGGTCCTCTTCAGCGGCTTGTCCGTCGCTCTGGGCGCCGCGGAGAAGAAGGCTGCCAAGGACGGTCCGGTGATCAAGGCTCCGCCGGTGGCCGTCCGGCCCGTCGACACCGTCCGGGAGGGCGCGCCGATCTGGCATGTCTGGACGGACAAGGAAGGGCGTAAGGTCGACGCCCAGTTCTGCGGGCTCTCCGGAGATTTCATCACCATCCAGACCCGCGACGGACGCACGTACCATTTCCGGACGGACCTGCTGATCCCCGCTGACGTCGCGTTCGCGCGGAGCTGCCTCGACCGCGGACGCGTCAGTCGATTCAGCCGCGAAGTCATCACCTCGGCCGCGGTCGACGTGGACCGTCTCGTCGGCGCCGTCCTGGCCGCCAACGACCAGCGCCCCAACCCGCTCACCACCGACGCCCAGTTCCTGCGGCGCATCTACCTCGACGCCGCCGGTCGGATCCCCACGGCCAAGGAGGCCGCTGCTTTCCTGGATAATCCCGCGCCCGACAAGCGCGCCCAGCTGATCGACGAGCTCGTCTTCTCGCCGGGTTACACCATGCAGATGTTCAACTGGCTCGCCGATCTCCTGCGCGTCAAGGACACCTTCGGCAAGGGCGTCCCCGCCTTCGCGTTCGAGGACTGGCTCAAGGCGCGCTTGGCGGCCAACGCGACCTGGGACCGTCTCGTCTACGAGATGCTCACCGCGGACGGCCGGCTGTGCGACGACGGCGCGACGGGCTTCATGCTGTTCGACGCCGAGATGCCCCTGGACGGCGTCTCGAACCTCATGACCACGTTCCTCGGCACCAACATGGCGTGCGCGCAATGTCATGACCATCCGCTGGCGGATTGGACGCAGAAGGAATTCTATCAGATGGCCGCCTTCTTCGGCGCCACGGACGGCAAGAACGAGGCCGTGCTCCGGGAGGTCCAGCGCGCCGCCAAGGCGGACGAAACCCTGAACAAAGGCGCCGTGCGCCGGATCGCGGAAATGAACGCCTTCCGCCTCGAGGACCGCGCCAAGCAGACCTTGGTCCTGCCCAAGGACTATAAATACAAGGACGCCAAGCCGGGGGACGCCGTGGCGCCGGCCCTCATCGCCTGGGCCAAGACGGACAAGTCCCTGCCGGCTTATAACGTCAGCACCAAGGACCCGGCCAAGCTGCGCGAGGAGTTCGCCCGCTGGCTGACCAGCCCGCAGAATCCCCGCTTCGCGACCAACATCGCCAACCGCGTCTGGAAGAAGGCCTTCGGCCTGGGCGTCATCGAGCCCCTCAGCGATATCGACGACCTCTCCCAGGCCAGCAGCCCCGAGCTGCTCGCGCACCTCACCTTCATCATGAAGGCGGCCAAGTTCGATCTCCGCGAGGTCCAGCGCGTCATCTATAACTCCAAGACCTACCAGGCCGCGGCCAGCCCGACGCCTGACCTCGGCAAGGCTAAGTACCTCTTCAACGGCCCCGTCGTGCGCCGGCTCACGGCCGAGCAGGCCTGGGACAGCCTCATCGTCACCGCCGTCGGCACTTATGCCGACAACGTCCTGCTCCGTCGCGGCGACGATCTCAAGGCCATGGCGCTGCCGGCGGGCAAGGTCACGATCGCCGAAGTGCGCAACGCCGTCGACCGGACCAAGAAGGCCTTCGCCGGCGGCAAGGGCGGGGCGGGCAAGAAGGCTTCGGGCGGTTCCATGCTCGGTCTCGCCAAC
>JBDLWC010000009.1:0-7324 GCA_039804485.1 Verrucomicrobiota bacterium | reverse complement strand
GACACCAGCTACGGCATGCGCGTGATCTTCGGACCGGACCAGAACAACACCGGGGCCGGCGGTATCGCTTACCTGAATTCTTTCGGTGCGCCGCGAGGCGCCAATCAGACGGACATCCCCTGTTACGTGTTCGCGGACTCCAATGCGGATGCCAAGTTCATGACCGAGGCCGGCTCGCATGAGGTCGGCCACACGGTCGGCCTGTTCCACGACGGCGCCACCGGCGGCCTCGAATATTTCGGCGGGCATGGCACCGGGGCTAACTCCTGGGCCCCTATCATGGGCGTGGGTTATTACCGCAATGTCTCCCAGTGGTCCAAGGGCGAATATACCAACGCCAACCAGACGCAGGACGACCTGCAGGTCATCTCGACGTTCATCCCTTATGCCGCCGACGATCATGGCGACACCCGGGATACGGCGACTTTCGCGTCCGGAACGACCCTCAGCGGGGTGGGCATCATCGGTAAGTCGACGGATGCCGACCTGTTCCAGATCCGGGCGGGTCGCGGTAATCTCGTGATCACTCCCAAGGTCGCGCTCTTCTCTCCCAATCTGCGGCTGCAGGTGCGAGTGCTGGATTCCACGGGAACCGCCATGGGCACCTTCACCGGTGACGGCACCATTGATAATCTCGCCCCCGGCACGATCACCGTCAGCATCCCTCAGGATGGCGCCTATTTCATCGAGCTTACCGGGACCAACCAAGGTGACGGCTTGACCCAGGGTTACACCCGCTACGGCTCCCTAGGGTACTACACCTTCGAGGCCGAGTGGTCGGAGTTCGGCAACAGGCGGCCTACCGCTAATGCGACCCGCACCGCTCCGCTGACTTACAACTATGTCGCCGCGCCCAATCAGGTGGTGACTTTCGACGGCACGCTTTCCACGGATCCGGACGGTTCCATCGTGCGCTACAGCTGGGATTTCAAGGACGTCTATCCGCGGACGGCCGAGGGAGCCACGGTGACGCATCGATACAACGCGCCTGGCGTCTATTATCCGGTACTCACGGTCACGGATAACACCGGCGCCACCGGCAGCACCACGGTCACGGTCAATGTCACCGGGACCACGCGCCCTGCCAGCTGTTACCTGTCCCTTGTCTCCGGTACTTTCATCCGCCTGAATTCCATCCACGACGCGGCCAACGTGACCATCGAGGTCAGGGACCAGTATGGTAATCCGTTGCGCGGCTCCTTGGTCGACGTCGCGGTCTCCGGTCTGGCCCGGGCCCAACGCATCACGCTGCGGACCGACATCTTCGGGCGCGTCAACGTGAACTCGCCGGCCTTCCGTCGCGGCGCGACGGGCAGCCTGCGCTTCGATGTCACACGGGTGGCCTCCCAGACCCATCCTTACGCGCCGGGCGACAACGTCAGCCCGACCTACGTGCTGCTTACTCGGTAAGCCGAGGGTGAGTACGGTTGAAGGCGACCCATGCGGGTCGCCTTTTTTGTGTCTCTTCGCAGGTTGGGATTGGACAAGGGCAGGGGATGTCTAAATTCAGGGCAACCCCATGAACCCCCGTCACATGTCATCTTCGCGCCGCGATTTTCTCGGAGCCGCGGCTTTCGCCTTCGCCGGACTCGCCGCCGCGCGACTGACCGCCGCGGACGAACCCAAGGCGGCCCCGGTCAAGCGCCCGCCCAATCCCTACGTCTACAAGTTCAAGATCGGGTCCATCGAGGCGTTCTCGATCAGCGACGGCCACATGCTTTTCCGCGAAGGGCTCAGGCTGATGTGGCCGGAGGTAGACCGGCCTAGGATGAAGGAGTCGCTGGTCTTCCATCGCGAGCGCCTCGACGCTCTCCCCCTCTACGTGAACATCATGGGTCTCCGGATCGGCGATGAGGTCGCTTTGATCGACGCCGGCTTCGGGGAGCGTCATCCGAATCCGAACTTCGGCTGGCTGGCCGAAGGGCTGCGTCAGCTGGGCATCAAGCCCGCGCAAGTCACCGCCGGCTTCCTCAGCCATTCGCACTCCGACCACCTCGACGGTTTCGTCGATGACGGCAAGCCTGCCTTCCCGAACGCCAAGATCCACCTGCTGCAAGAGGAATATGATTTCTGGCGCGGCCCGAATCCCGACTTCTCCAAGTCGAAGCGCGACAAGAAGCCTCTGCCTGCCATGGTCCGGACGGTCTGCCGCAACTTCGATATCCTGAAAGACCAGCTGGTGGTCGTGAAGGACGGCCAGAAGCTTTTCCATGACGCGGTCGAGGTCATCGCCGCGCCTGGCCATACCGACGGGCACGCCTGCTTCGAGATCCGTTCGGGCGAGGATTCCGTCGTGCATCTCAGCGACGTCGTCCACCATCACGTGCTCATGTTCGAGGACGTCGGCTGGACCGTCGCGATGGACCATGATCCCGAGACCGCCGTGAAGACCCGTCGCAAGCTCTTCGCCCGCATGGCGGCGAACAAGTCACGGGCCTTCGGCTTCCATCTGCCCTGGCCCGGCCTGGGAACCGTCGTGCCGAAGGGGCAGCAGTATGCCTGGGTGCCTGAACGGTTCAGCTGGGGTTCCTGAGTCCTTCGAGTCACGGTTGCTTTGGGCGCTTGCCCGCCCGAGCGGCGTTGACCTTGCGGATGCGTAGTCATAGAAATAAGCCATGCCCCGTAACCCCCTGGTCATCTTCACCGGAATCTGTCTCCTGGCTTGCTCGTCCCTGTTGGTGAAGGCCGCGATGACCTCCGACGAAGTGAGCGTGGTCCTGCTCAACTTGGAAAAAGCGAATAAGGGCGTGGCTTCGGCCCAGTTCAACCTGGCAATGTGCTACGCCGAGGGGAAAGGCGTGGATAAGGATCCTGGTCGCGCCTTCACGTGGGCCCGCAAAGCGGCCGACCAGGGTTACGCCCCGGCGCAGTCCATGGTCTCCCGTTTTTATCACAACGGAGAGGGCGTCGCGCAGGACAAGGCAGAGTCGGCCAAGTGGCTGCGCAAGGCCGCCGAGCAAGGCGATGCGCGGCTCCAGATGAATGTCGCCCGTTGCTACTACGCCGGCGACGGTGTGACGAAAGATCCCGCCGAAGCCGCACGATGGATGCGCAGGGCGGCCGAGCAGGGGTTGCCTGAGGCGCAATTCAGCCTCCATGCGTTTTACGCGCAAGGACAGGGCGTGGCCAAGGACGCGGACGAGGCTCGTCGTTGGTTGCGCAAGGCGGCTGAGCAGGGCTTGGTCGAGGCCGAGTTCGAGCTAGGTTATGCCTATGCCGTCGGTGATGGACTGGCCAAAGATCCGGCCGAAGCCTTCCGCTGGTTCCGCCGGGCGGCCGGGCAGGGGAGCGCCACCGCGCAGTTCAATCTCGGCGCCTGCTATGCCGCCGGCCAAGGCGTGGCCTCTGACGAAGTCGAAGCCTTTGCCTGGCTCAGTCTGGCCGCGCGCACCGTCGGTCAGGCGCAGACCGACCTGGGGCTCCTCGGGCCGAAACTCACCTCGACGCAGCAGGAAGCCGGACGTAAGCGCGCGAAAGAACTCCAGGCGGAGATCGAAGCCAGGACCGCTTCCAAGCTTTCCGCAAAGTAAGCGGTCGGGGTTCTGACTGCGGAGACGGTAGACGGCTTCGGGTGTTAACGTCGAAAGAGGGTGGGCCCACCGGGATTTGAACCCAGAACCAAGGAATTATGAGTTCCGTGCTCTAACCGTTGAGCTATAGGCCCGTGGCAAAGAAATAAGGCCGAAAGCCCGCCGAGGAAAGGACGAACCTCGCCCGGGGGCCGAGGTTTTCCATCGCCCTCCAAGCCGTCATGAGGGAGATTTCCCCGGTGCTTCCGTCCCATCGGGAACTTTTCGCCCAGGCCGTCTTCCGCGGCGAACCTTTCCCGTCGGATTGGACGTCGGATTTCGCGATCATCACGGCACATGATCCGGAGGGCGTCGTCGCCCCGCCTGCCGCCAACCTTCGCGCTGACGCCCAGCTGGAGGCCGAGCTCATGGCCGCAGGGTATCGGCTACATCGCATCACGGGCGGCTCTTCCGATGGCGCCCATCAGGAGCCCGGCTGGGCCGTGCCGATCGGGATCGCCGAGGCGGTCGGGTACGGGCGCAAGTATCGGCAGCTGGCCGTCTTTTACGTCAATTCCGGTCGCCTGAGCCTGGTGGATTGCGAGACCGGCGTCGCGGAGGACCTCCGGCGCGCTTTTGTTCTGAACTGAGTTTTCGGTTGGAACACTTAGGGGATTTCCGACTCTTATTCCTACCCCCCTCATCCCCATGAAGCGCCTCCTGTCCCTCCTTGCCTGCCTGGCCGCCGTCGTCGCGGTCCGAGGCGCCGACGCCTCCGGCCTGGTCAACGGCCACCCCGCCGACCTGCGGACGCTCAAGAGCGGCGATGCCGCTCCTGATTTCGAACTGCCGGGCATCGACGGGAAGAAGCATAAGCTCGCCGATTACGCAGGCGGCGAGGCCCTCGTGGTGCTCTTCACCTCCAATCACTGCCCGACGTCGCACAGCATCGAGCGTCGGCTCCAGAGGTTCTACGAGGAATACAAGGGCAAGGGCGTGAAGCTCCTCGCCATCAACCCCAACCACCCGGACGGCCTCAGCAAGGACGAGCTCGGTTACGGCGAGTTCGGCGACTCCTTCGCGGAGATGAAGCCGTACGCCGAGAAGAACAAGTGGACTTTCGACTATCTCTACGACGGCGACGCCCAGACCGTGGCCCGCGCCTACGGCTGCCTCGCTACCCCGCACGTCTTCGTCTTCGATAAGAACCTCAAGCTCCGCTACCAGGGTCGTTTCGACGACTCGCGTTTCTATGACGACAGCACCGTGAAGTCCAAGGACTGCCAGAACGCCGTCGACGCCATCCTGGCCGGCAAGCCGGTCGCCGTGGAGCTCACCAGGCCCATGGGCTGCTCCACCAAGTGGCGGGAGAAGAAGGCGCTGCACGACGCCAAGCACGAGGTCTGGGCCAAGACTCCGGTCACCGTCGAACAGATCGACAAGGCCGGGGTCGCCGCGCTGCGCGCCAATCCCACCAACAAGTACCGGTTGATCAACGTCTGGGCGACCTGGTGCGCGCCTTGCGTCAAGGAGTTCCCCGATCTCGTCGAAGTCTCCCGCAAGTTCGACATGCGCGACTTCGAGGTCGTGTCGATCAGCCTCGATGACCCCAAGGAAAAGGCCAAGGTCGAGGCCTTCCTCTTCAAGCAGGCCGCGGGCCTGAGCAAGAAGGTCGAGAACTCCGTCCGGAGGGAAGGCCGCACCACGAACAGCTATCTCTTCGCCGGCAGCGCCGATGATCTGGCGGCCGTGCTCGACAAGGACATGCCTGGTCCGATCCCTCACACCATCGTCGTGGCCCCGGGCGGCGAGATCATCTATCGCCACACCGGCGTCATCGATCGTTCCGCCCTCGAGAACGCCGTCCTCGACAAGATGAACCGCTTCTGGACGCCCCCTGCGATGAAGCAGACGACCAAGAAGTAGTCCGTCCTCTTAAGGTAAAAGCCCCGGACGCAGCGATGCGCGCCGGGGCTTTGCTTTTGCGTGGTCAGGCAGCGTCAGACCGCCACGGCGTAGGTCTGGTCTAGAGGGTTGAGCCAGACCTTGACCCGTGGCATCCACGACGGACCGATGATCGCGTCGATATCCAGGGCGCGCAGGAACGGTTGCATCGCGACCGGCGAGACGCCGCCGCCCAGCCGACGGGGGGCTTCCCCGGCCGTCTCGTTGAGGTCATGGCCGCCGAGCGAGAAGGGGACCACGTAGGCGACCGGGATTTCCAGGTCGCCGAACATCGGGCTGAAATCCCGGAAGCCAGGCACGTGCTCGGCGTCTTCGAGGAACCTTGGTTCCGTCACGTAGCCATACTGGGCGCCCGTGTCCCAGAGCACGCGCGCCGGCCGGTCGTTGAGCCTGACCTGCAAGAGCGGGATATCCGACATCGGGGCGACCTCGTAGCTCTGCGCCACGAAGTCGGCCGGCATCTCGTCGCCGGCCGTCAGCGTGCGCCGGGCCACATCGAAGAGCAGCGTCGTCTGGGCGAGCAGGTCCATGCCCAGCAGCGCGTCGACCTGCACGCCGATCTCCGCGGACAGCTTGTCGAAGGTGAAGCCCATGTAGCCGCCCTGATTGACCCCGTGATTCTGGTTCTGCCAGGTGAGTCGACCGGTGACGGAAGAGCTGAAAGGGGCTCCCGTGTCGATCAGGGCCCGGCCCTCGGGAAGATCGAGGAACAGGTGACGGTTGAGGAGATACAGCTTGTAGGTGCAGACCATGTGGGAAATATTGGATTTAGGGGCCATATATTGACAGCGTAGGGTTAGTTGTCTGCGTAAGACTGTTAATAAACAGCTAACTGTCAATATATACCTCCAGATTGACGCAAGGGGCGCATGTCCGGACATAAAGAGGCCCCGGATCGGGTAATCCGGGGCCTCTGGAAGGCGACTGGAGGGCTTTTTAGGCCTTCTTCACCTTAACCCACTGCTTCGTCTTAGCGGACTCCAGGACGGCGTCGCAGACGTACTGGGTGCCCAGCGCGTGGCGGAAGTCCGGGTAAGCCTTCTCGGCCTTCGGATCGTCGAGGCTCTTGAGGAACTCGGCGAGGGCGTGGGTGAAGGAGTGCTCGTAGCCGAGGCAGAGGCCAGGGACCCACCAGTTGCCGGCGTAAGGGTGGTCGCTGTCGGACGTGTGGATGCTGGCCCAACCGCGACGATCGCCGGGGACGTTATGGTCGAAGTAGTTCAGACGGTTGAGGTCGTGGAGGTCCCACTGGAGGGACTTCTTCTCGCCGTTGATCTCGAACGTGTAGAGCGCCTTGTGGCCGCGGGCGTAGCGGGTGGATTCGAACTGCGCGATCGAACCGTTCTCGAAGCGGCAGAGGAAGATCGCGGCGTCGTCGATGGTGACGGCCTGCTTCTTGCCCGTGGCGGTGTGCACGCGCTCCTTGATGAACGTCTCGGTGATCGCGGAGACTTCGGTGATGTCACCGTTGATCCAGCGGGCCGTGTCGATGCAGTGGGCGAGCAGGTCGCCGGTCACGCCGGAACCGGCGGCGGCGGCGTCGAGACGCCAGAGGCCGGCGCCGCCCTGAGGGAGCTCGGTCGAGATCGTCCAGTCCTGGAGGAAGTTGGCGCGGTAGTGGAACACGCGGCCCAGTTCGCCGGCGGCGACGATGTTCTTGGCGAGGGTGACGGCCGGGAGGAACCGGTAGTTGTACCAGACGAGGTTCGGGAGGCCCGATTTCTCGACCGCGGCGACCATCTTCTCGCCTTGCTCGCCGTTGAGGGCGAGGGGCTTCTCGCAGAGGATCATCTTGCCGTGCTTGATGCACTCCAGGGCGATCTCGGCATGCGAGTCGTTCGGGGTGCAGA
>JBDLWC010000008.1:0-4483 GCA_039804485.1 Verrucomicrobiota bacterium | reverse complement strand
GCCCGGCCGGGTCGCAAGCGGAGGCGTCGCTCGGCCCGCCCTTCTCCGACCTGGCCATCCCGGGCTCAGATGCCTCGTCCGGGATCGGCGACGGCGGGGTGCGCGTCCTCGGCGGCGACGTCGCGCTCGGTGAAGGCCCCGGACGGGAAAAGGCGTATATGGCGGAACACGACCCACACCTCGTCTCCGTCGCGGAGCTGGAGTTCGGCGAGACGGAATCGCGGGAGCTCCGCGTCGATCACCTCGCCGTTTTCGAGCCGCCGCAAGGCGATGCGGCCGAAGTTGCCCGCAGAGAAGACATGCTCCACGCGCACGCGAATACCGTGCTCGCCTTCGTAGTGGCGCTGGATGTCGACATCGTGCGGGCGCACGTAGAGCACGTCGCTGCCGGCGCCGGGGAGCTTGTGGCCGGGCGCGGCGAAACGATTCACGTTGCCCAGAAATTCGATGACGAAGGGCGAGGCCGGCTGGTCGTAGACCTGCTGCGGCGTCCCCACCTGCTCGATCCTGGCGTTGTTCATGACCACGACCTGGTCGGCCAGTTCGAGGGCTTCCTCCTGGTCGTGGGTGACGAAGATGGTGGTGACGCCGATCTCGCGCTGAAAGTGGCGCAACCAGCGGCGCAGGTCCTTGCGCACGCGGGCGTCGAGCGCGCCGAAGGGCTCGTCAAGGAGAAGCACCTTGGGGTTCACGGCGAGCGCGCGGGCGAGGGCCACACGCTGGCGCTGGCCGCCGGAGAGCTGGGAGGGATAGCGGCCGCCGAGCTCGTCGAGCTGGATAAGTTTCAAAAGCTCCTTCACCCGGACGTCGATCTGCGCCTTCGAGGGGCGCTCCTTGCGCGGCTTCACGGTGAGCCCGAAGGCGATGTTCTCGGCGACCGTCATGTGGCGGAAAAGCGCGTAGTGCTGGAAAACAAAACCCACGCCGCGCTTTCCGGCGGGCGTGTCGGTCACGTCGTGGCCGTTGAAATCGATGCGGCCGGAGCCGGGGTCGGCAAACTCGAGGCCGGCGATTATGCGCAAGAGGGTGGTCTTGCCCGAGCCGGAGGGGCCGAGCAGGGCGACGAGCTGGCCGGTGGGCACCTCGAGGGAGACGTCGGCGAGGGCGGTGTAGGCGCCGAAGGTCTTGGTGATGTTGCGGGCGATGATGGACATTGGAGCAGTGAGCCGAAGTCTTAGGCGCGGCGGCGGGCGTGGGCCCACTCGACAACGGATTTGAGGACAAGGGTAACGAGCGCGAGCAGCGCGAGCAGCGAGGCGGCGGCGAAGGCGCCGACAAACTGGTATTCGTTGTAGAGTATCTCGACGTGAAGCGGCAGGGTGTTGGTCTCGCCGCGGATGTGCCCGGAGACGACGGACACGGCGCCGAATTCGCCCATCGCTCGGGCGTTGCAGAGGATGACGCCGTAGAAGAGTCCCCACTGGATGTTGGGGAGGGTGACCTTGCAGAACGTTTTCCAGCCCGAGGCGCCGAGGGTGATGGCGGCGTATTCCTCGTCGTTGCCCTGCTGCTGCATGAGCGGGATGAGTTCGCGGGCAACGAAGGGGAAGGTGACGAAAATCGTGGCGAGCACGATGCCGGGCACGGCGAAGATGATTTTGATGTCCTGCTCGATCAGCCATGCCTGGAAGGAGGGTAACCACGGGTTCTCGGCGGCGAGGTAGTGGCCATACCAGCCCTGCGCGCCGAAGAGCAGCACGTAGATAAGACCGGAGATCACAGGCGAGACCGCGAAGGGCAGGTCGATGAGGGTGATGAGCACGCTTTTTCCGGGGAACGAGAACTTCGCGATAGCCCAGGCGGCGGCGACGCCGAAGACGAGGTTGGCCGGCACGGCGATAGCGGCGGTGAGCAGGGTGAGCCGTAGGGCGTGCATGCCATCGGGATCGTTGAGCGCCGCGAAGTAGGCGCCCACGCCGCGGCGCAGGGCCTCCGCGAAAACCGCCACGAGCGGGAGGGCGAGAAACAACGCCAGAAAACCGAGGGCCACGGCGGTGAGCGTGTAGCGCACCCAGGCCGTGTCGCGGGTGGCGAGCGGGCGCTGGGCGTTGCCGGCGGAGCGGTTTAGAGAGGAAACGGCGGAGGCCATTGAGGAATTTAAAATTTCAGATCTGAAATTTGAGATCACCCGGCGAGTCTCAGACCGCCGCGTGCCGGCGGCTCCACTTCTGGAGCAGGTTGATGACGAGCAGAAGGGTGAAGGAGGCGATCAGCATGACGACGGCGATGGCGGTCGCGCCGGCGTAGTCGTATTGCTCGAGCTTGGTGATGATAAGCAGCGGGGTAATCTCGGTGCGCATCGGCATATTGCCCGAGATGAACACCACCGAACCGTATTCGCCCAGCGCGCGGGCGAAGGCCATGGCGAAGCCGGTGAGCAGGGCAGGCAGGAGCTGGGGAAAGATGACGCGGCGAATGGTCTGCCAGCGGTTGGCACCGAGCGAGGCGGACGCCTCCTCGAACTCGGGCTCCAGTTCCTCGATGATGGGCTGGAGGGTGCGAACGACGAAAGGCAGGCCGATGAAAGTGAGGGCGATGAACACGCCGATCTCGGTGAAGGCGATCTTGATTCCGTAGGGCTCAACCAGAGCGCCGATCCAGCCGTTGGGCGCGTAGAGCGCGGTGAGAGCGATGCCGGCCACGGCAGTGGGCAGGGCGAAAGGCAGGTCCACAAGCGCGTCAACGACGCGGCGACCGGGAAAAGGATAGCGGACCAGCACCCAGGCGACAACGAGGCCGAAGACGCAGTTGACTAGCGCGGCGGCGAAGGAGGCGAAAAAGCTGATGCGGTAGGAGGCGACGACGCGCGGGGACGCGACGGCCTCCCAGAAGTCTGCCCACGACATGCCGGCGGTCTTGATGAAGGCCGCGGACAGGGGCAGCAGCACGATCAGACTCAGGTAGGTTACGGTGAGACCGAGCGACAATCCGAAGCCGGGTATGACGGAGCGGTGGGTGCGGGACATGAAGAATAAGGTGGAAAATCGCTTCGGAGCAGGAAACCAAAGGGCGCGTGGAGTTTTCCACGCGCCCAGCGGAGGAGGGGTGCGGTTACTTCTTGAGGTAGATCTGGTCGAAGCTGCCGCCGTCGTCGAAGTGGTCCTTCTGGGCCTTGGTCCAGCCGCCGAAGGCCTCGTCGATGGTGAAGAGTTTCACCGGACCAAACTGGGAGGCGTATTTGCCTGCGGCCTTTTCGGAGGTCGGGCGATAGAAGTGCTTGCCGATGATGTCCTGGGCCTCCTCGGAATAGAGGTATTCGAGGTAGGCCTTGGCGACCTCGGCGGTTCCCTTGCGTTTGACGACGCGGTCGACGACCGCGACGGGGGGCTCGGCGAGGATGGAGAGCGAGGGCGTGACGATCTCGAAGCCCTTGCCGGGAAATTCCTTCTTGGCCAGGTAGGCCTCGTTTTCCCAGGAGATGAAGACGTCGCCGATGTCGCGCTGGACGAAGGTGGTGGTAGAGCCGCGGGCGCCGGTATCGAGGACGGGGACATTGGCGAGCAGCTTGCGCACAAACTCTTTGGCGGCCTCGTCGGATCCCTGCTTGCGCTTGGCATATTCCCAGGCGGCGAGGTAATTCCAGCGGGCGCCGCCGGAGGTCTTCGGATTGGGTGTGATGACGGATACGCCAGGCTTCACGAGATCATCCCAGTCCTTGATGCCCTTCGGGTTTCCCTGGCGGACGAGGAACACGATTGTGCTGGTGTAGGGCGACGAGTTGTTGGGTAGGCGCTTTTGCCAGTCGACGGAAAGGAGCCGGGCGTTGCTTGCGATGGCGTCGATGTCGCCGGCGAGGGCGAGGGTGACGACGTCGGCACGGAGGCCGTCGATGACGGAACGGGCCTGTTTGCCGGAGCCGCCGTGGGATTGTTTCACGACGACGTCCTGGCCGGTCTTGGCCTTCCAGTGGGCGGCGAAGGCGGCGTTGTAGTCGACGTAGAGTTCGCGGGTCGGATCGTAGGAGACGTTGAGGAGCTCCACGGGCTTTTGCGCGAAGACGGAGCCGGCGAGGGCGGCTACCGCCGCTATTATCGAGAGGATGCGGGAGGTTTTCATGCGCGTAATGATTTTTGGGTTACGCTGGAGACATCAGAAGGAGACTTGGACGCGGGTGATGACCACCTGTTCGTCGTCGGAGAGCGCGTTGCCCGAGGCGGGCACGGTGTTGCCGGGGGCGAGCTTGAAGTCGTTGTGGAAGTAATCGAAGCCGGCGCGGATCGTCTTCGAGAGGAACCAGTTCAGCCCGAGGCCATAGCTGACGACCTCGGTGGCATTGTTGAGCGAGGCGAGGGAAACGGCGGCGCCGCCGCCATCCGGGTCGGCGAAGGCCTCGTTGCCGACATCCAGCCCGGCGACGCGGGCGACGACCTCGAAGGCGCCCCAGGTGCCGGCGGCGGGATTAAACACCGTCTTGGGCGTCACGCCCTTGAAGCCGGCGGCCTCGCCGGTGAGCACATAACCGGCGGAGAGATTCCAGCCCGTG
>JBDLWC010000007.1:0-16564 GCA_039804485.1 Verrucomicrobiota bacterium | reverse complement strand
TCGTCCGCTTCACCGAATGGAAATCCCCCGGTTTCCTGGTCGTCTCCTGCGGCGTGAAGTTCGTGGCCCCGTCGGCCGAAGGCGTTCCGCCTCCGGCGAACGAGTATTGGGACACTTCCTCGAACATGACGCGCAACGGCATTGTGCCCCCGACCTATTTCGACGAGACGGGCAATGTCGCCGGCCCCTTCCGGGCCGACAACATCGTCAATTGGGCGAACTGACCTCCCGGGTCAACGGGCCGCGCATGGCCCAAGCCAGGCCGGCGCAGAGCAGCCAGGCGATCAGGCCCGTCGCGAGGGTGTGGGAGAGGAAGTGCTCGCCACGGGCGACCTGGTAGAACCCCATCCAAGCCCCCACGCCCAGGCCCAAGGCGAGCCCGCGCCACCGGCGCTCGGTCAGGATCCAGTGACACGCCATCAAGGCGAAGCCTCCGCTCGCGTGGCCGGCGGGAAACGCATGACAGGGATAGCCCGCCGGTTTCGCCTGGAACAACAGCAGGTGCTCATGGGCGCCGCCGTACAGCTTCAGGTCCAGCGGGGTGGCCATGTGGCTGACCGCGCGCAGCTGCGTGCAGACGACCGGCACCAGCGCGAAACAGGCCAGCAGGAAAAGCGCGCGGACGCGGCGGCGAGGGCGAAAGAGGGCCACGCCGATGAGGATCACGGCCGCGAGGATGATCAGCGCCTTAGGGCCGCGGTAGGCCAAGGCCATGCCGACCGGATGGTCATGGGGGATCAGCCAGCTCCGTCCGTCCCAGAACAAGGACTGGAACCAGAGGTCGACCGCCTCGCCGCCCAGCCCCGGCAGACCGAAGCCGACGACCAGCAAGGCGATCAGCAGCGCAGGGGCCGCCAACGACGCGGGCTTAACGACCGGGATTGCGGAGTCCGCCTTGATGGAAGAGTTCATCAGTTCCCTGGTAATAAATGATGGTCTCGTCGATGGCGGCGGCGTCGGGCGCGGACACGGGAGTCAGCGCTCCGGTCGCGAGGTCGGCCTGGTACTGGACAGCCTGACGGACGGGCTTGAGCACGGTCATCAGCCCGTCCGGACGAAGCATGGCGATCTTCTGGTAGTTGCTGATGAAGGCGCGCGGACGGTAGGCGGGGCTGAGGGCGTCGGCGCCCACGAAACGGGAACGATATTCCACGCCCAGCAGGCCGAGCACGGTCGGGGCCACGTCGATCTGGCTCATCATCGTCTCGACCTTGCGCGGGGCGATGTTGCCGGGCGACCAGATGAAGAGCGGGATCTCGTACTTGCGGATCTCCAGCTCGCGCTTCCCGGCCACCGAGGCGCAGTGGTCGGCGACGATGACGAAGACCGTGTCCTTGAACCAAGGCTTGTCCGCGGCGGCCCGGAGGAAGGCGCCGATGGCGTGGTCGGTATAGGCCACGCCGCCCTCGCGGTTGATGAACTTCGGGTCGATCCTGCCGGCCGGCCAGGTGTAGGGCCGGTGGTTGGAAGTCGTCATCACGAAGTGATGGAAAGGCTTGCCCGCGGCGTGCGCCCGGTCGGCTTCGTCCAACGACCAGGCGAACGCGTCCTCGTCGCAGGCGCCCCACGCGTTCGCGAAGGTCGGCCGCTTGCCCGCCTGCAGCTGGATCGGCAGGTCGACGACGCGGTAGCCGTTGGACCCGAAGAAATAGTTCATGTTGTCGAAGAAACCATCGCCGCCGTACAGGAAGGACGTCTCGTAACCTTGGGAGCGCAGGGCGGACCCCAGCGTCATGAGATCCTCGCAACCGGCGCGACGGAGGACCGACTGACCGGGGATCGGAGGCAACGCCAGCGAGAGCGCCTCCATGCCGCGGACGGTCCGCGTCCCGCCGGCGTAACAACGCGAGAACCACAGGGACTCGCGGGCGATGCGGTCGAGGTGAGGAGTCAGCCCCTTGGACTGGTATTCCGGCGAACCGTAACAACCGAGATATTCCGCGCTCAGGCTTTCGATCGTGATCTGGATCACGTTCAGCCGACGCGCCGGACCGGCGGGACTGATCCGGCGGGTGATATCGTTGAGGTCGGTCGAAGCCGGGACGCCGCCTTGGGCCAGCAAGGTCGACCGGAGCTGGGCCACCGCGTCGGGCCGCGACGGGTAGAAGCGTTTCCACTCCAGCTGATTGGCCCAGAACGCCGCCAGGAAGGAGTATTCGCCGTTCTTCGCGAGCTCGGTCTCGTAGCTGTTGACCCAGCCCGGCTGCGGCGCGCCCATGTGGCGCAAGCCCGCCGTGAGCCGTTCGGCCACGCCGGTATGGTGATCGGTGGAGGCCTTCAGGTCGCGGCGGCCGACGAAATACGCCGTCAGCAGCAGCGCGACGACCGGGGTGAGCAGCCAGGCGAAGGCCCGCCAGCGCGGGGCGACGTCGGCGATGGCGCCGTCCGTCCAGCGACGCACCCATCCGAGGCGACGCCACGCCAGGAAGAGACCGGCCGCCAGCGCGACCACGAGGGCGACGATGAGGGGGAGGTTGTAAGACTCCTTGATGTTCTTCAGGACCTCGGTCGTGTAGACGAGGTAATCGACCGCGATGAAGTTGAAGCGGACGCCGAACTCTTCCCAGAAGAGGATCTCGGAGATCTTCCAGAAGACGAAGAGGCCCGCGCCGAACATCCACGCCGCTCGCAACGGGAAACGGCCCCATGGGGAGGCTGACCAGCGGCGCGGCCAGACCGCGCTGAGCAAGCCCATGGGCAGGGTGAGGAACCAAGCCATGAAAAGATCGAACAACCCACCCACGACAAAGACGCCGAAAGTCGACCAACCCCAGGTCACCTCCGAAGCGGCGGCCACCAGCAACCCGAGTCGCAGCAGGGTTCCAAGGAGGACGTAAGTCAGCGCCAAGAGCAGCGTTCCGCCCTGCCGTGATTCCAGCAACTTGGAAAACAGAACTTTCACGCTGACACTCATCGGAAAACCAGCCCCCGAGAGCGAGCCTTTAAAGCCCGCCCGGACG
This sequence comes from Verrucomicrobiota bacterium, assembly GCA_039804485.1. Classification (GTDB taxonomy): domain Bacteria; phylum Verrucomicrobiota; class Verrucomicrobiia; order Opitutales; family UBA953; genus UBA953. Next base: position 13,604 of record JBDLWC010000007.1, on the reverse strand, counting down.
TCATCATTCCGGCACCTCGTCGACACCGGATCCGCCCCATGGATGGCATCGGCAGATCCGCTTGAAGCCGAGCCAGCCCCCCTTGAAGAACCCATGCCGGCTCAACGCCGTGGCCGTATAGGCCGAGCAGGAGGGGTGATAGCGGCAACCTGATCCGGGCATCAGGTGCAAGGGCTTGGAGATGAACCGCTGGTAAAAACGCACCAGCGCCATGGCCAGCCAAGCCAAGGGAGAAACTCGCGGACCGCTCATGAGGCGGACGTCTTGGGCGGGGCGGTGATCCGCGCGGCCGCCGCGGCGTAGACCTTGCGCAGGTCGGCAAGGGAACGCTTCAGCATCCCCGAGCGGATCACCAGGACGACCTGCCATCCGGCCGGGAATGCGGCGGGGTCGGTCCGGAACAATTCACGGGAGAGACGCTTCGCCCGGTTACGGTCGACGGCCAGGGGGAGGTTCTTCTTGGCCGCGATGACGGCGAAACGGGCCGGGAGGGCCTCGCCCGTCTGCCGGAAATTCAAAAGAAAAGGCCCGCAATCGAGTCGCGAGCCTTCTTGGCGGAGGCGGTTGAACTCGGCCGAGGCGCGAATTCGACGCTCCCGCGGGAGACGCATAGGTCTTAGGAGGCGCCGAGGCGCTTGCGACCGATGGCGCGACGCTTGGCGAGCACCTTACGGCCGCCCGGGGTCTTGGAACGAGCGCGGAAACCGCACTTGCGGGCGCGGGAAATCTTGGACGGGCGATAGGTCGGATGCATGGCTGTAAGGAATTACCCAAAAGACCAGTCCCGAGGCTGTCAAGCCCCACGCTTCCCGGCTTGGCAGGAGCCGGCGATGGGGGAGGATAGCCTGATGACCCCCGAACCAGGCAAACGACGGCCCACCCCGCCCAAGGCCTATCTGAACCCTGAATTCATGCTCAGCCCGCAGGCCCGCAGCATCCGGGTGCTGACGGAGATGACGGAGCCCCACCACCGCTTCAAGCAACACAACGTCCGGAACACCGTGGTCATGTTCGGATCCGCGCGCACCCTGCCCGAAGCGGTCGCCCGCCGGCAGCTCGAAGAAGCCAAGGCCATGGCCGCCAGCGGGACCTGCAGCGGCGCCGAATGCGCCCACCGTCTGCGCGTCGCCGAGATCAACCTGCGCAGCTCGGCTTACTACGAAGCCTGCCGGGAACTGGCCTTCGAGATGACCAAGTGGTCGATGCAGCTCCCGGAATGGCAGCGCTTCCTCGTCTGCTCCGGCGCCGGCCCCGGCATCATGGAAGCCGCCAACCGCGGCGCGCACGAGGCCGGCGGGCGCTCCGTCGGCCTGGGCATCGCCCTGCCCTTCGAACAGGAGCACAACCCCTACGTCACCCCCGAGCTCGACCTCGAGTTCCACTACTTCTTCGTCCGGAAATACTGGTTCCTGTACCTCGCCAAGGCGCTCGTGGCTTTCCCCGGCGGCTTCGGCACGATGGACGAGCTCTTCGAGATGCTCACCCTGATCCAGACGCACAAGACCAAGAAGCAGTTCCCCATCCTGCTCTACGGCTCTCCCTTCTGGAAGAACGCCATCGACTTCGAGAGCTTCCACGAGTGGGGGATGGTCTCGCCCGAGGACCGCGACCTGATCGTGCACGTCGACAGCGTCAAGGAGGCGCGCGACATGCTCATCGACATCATCACCGAGCGCTACCTGAACGGCGACAACGAAGGCCATGACTGACGCCGTCGCCATCGCCCTGACCACGCTGCCCTCGCGCGAGGAGGCCGACCGGTTCGCGGCCGACGCCGTGGCGGCCGGCCTCGCCGCCTGCGCCCAGGTCGACGGCCCGGTGCGCTCCCACTACACCTGGGAGGGCAAGGTCGAATGCGAGGAGGAGTTCCGGGTGACGTTCAAGTTCGCCCGGTCGAAAGCCGCCGCCCTCGAGGCCTGGGCGGTCGCGCGCCACCCTTACGCCGTGCCGCAATGGCTGACCTTCGCCGCCGACCACGCCTCGCCGGCCTACCGGGCCTGGGTGCTCGGCGTCCGCTGACCTTATGGATCTCACCGCCGCCAAAGGAATGCTCTACTGCGCGCTCGGGCTCTTCGTCCTGATCGCGTGGCTCCGGGAGCGCCGCAAGCGCCGCCGCGATTGCGGACCCGAGAAATTCTGGCCCGGCACGACGTACGCCCCCGCGGCCGCGTATTACATGGCCGTCGCCGGCGCGCTGCTCATCACCGTCGCGGAAGCCGCCGTCGAGAAACGCGCGGGGCTCACCGACCTGCAGAGCGTGCTGCCCGCCGTCTTCCTCTTCCAGCTCCTCGGCGCCTCGGTCGTCGAAGAAGTCCTGTTCCGGGGCTTCGTCGCGCCCGGCGAACTCGTCGGCCCGAAGCTGCTGACCCTGGTCCTCGTCGGCTCGCTGATCTTCTCCCTGATCCACAACTTCGACCTCGCGACGACCGAGGGCCAGGTGAACGCCGCCTTCGCGTTCATCACCTCGGTCTGGCTGTACGTCGTGCGGTTCAACCCGCTGAACCCGGACCGCTCGCTCCTGCCCTGCCTGGCGGGCCACGCGGCGCGCAATCTGGCGGTCTTCGGGATCAAGTGGGCCCAAGGGTTCGTGAGCTGAGGAACTCGCCCGGCGAGGCGGGAAAATCTCCTGCAACCCGGACGGGACGGAGGTGTCTGAATAAGACCCCTGCTCACGCCCCATGAGTCATCCCGAACCGACGAACCGACGCGACTTCCTCAGATTCGGCGCCCTGGCCGGCCTCGGCCTCGGCCTCGGCGCCGCGGCTTCCGCCGAAGCCGGGCCCGACCCGCGCGCCCTCCGGCTCCTCGACGCCCGGGAGATCTCCGTGACGCGCCCCCGGCCGGCCGGCCATAAGCCCGTCTGGGACCTCACGACCAAGCCGACGGAGAAGGTCCGCTGCGGCTTCATCGGGCTCAACCGCGGACGCGGACACGTCAACTCCGCGGCGAACATCCCCTTCGCGGAGGTCGTCGCCGTGTGCGATATCGTCGGGCAGCGCGCCAAGAGCGCCGCCGAGAGCGTCCGCAAGAAGACCGGCAAGGAGCCCGCCGCCTACCATGGCGACGAGAAAGCCTGGGAACAGCTCGTCGCGCGCGACGACATCGACGTCGTCTACGTGTCGACCCCATGGGAATGGCACGTCCCGATGGCCCTCAAGGCGATGGAGCTCGGCAAGCATGTGTTCGTCGAAGTCTCGGCCGCGGTGACCGTCGACGAATGCTGGCAGCTCGTGGACATGTCGGAGAAGACCCAGCGCCATTGCTCGATCCTCGAGAACTGCTGCTACGGGGAGGAAGAGCTCTTCGTCCTGAACCTCGCCCGCCAAGGCTTCTTCGGCGACCTCAAGCACGCCGAGTGCGCCTACATCCACGACCTGGCCGACGGCGTCCTCTGGGCCCTCGGCAGCGAAGGCGACTGGCGGCGCGATTACCATCGCTTCATGGACGGCAACCTGTACCCCACGCACGGCCTCGGCCCGGTGGCGCAGTACCTGGACATCGGCCGGGGCGACGCCTTCAAGTTCGTCGTCTCCGTCTCCTCGCCCGAGTTCAACCTCACGCAGTTCCGCGACAAGCACCGGCCGAACCAGGGCAGGCACCAGGACGAGAAGTTCGTCTGCGGCGACATGAACACCTCGATCATCAAGACGCAGCTCGGGCGGACCATCATGATCCAGCACGACGTCGTCAGCCCCCGCCCCTACTCGCGCATCAACGCGCTCTGCGGCACCAAGGCCACCTTCTGCGGCTACCCCGCCCGGCTCGCCGTCGGCAAGGACAGCGGGCACCCGCTCCTCAAGGGCGCCAAGACGGACAGCCATGCCTGGACCTACGAGAAGGAGAAGCTGGCCGCCTTCATGAAAGAGAACCAGCACCCGCTCGTGCGGAAGGTCGGCGAACTCGCCAGGAAGGTCGGCGGCCACGGCGGCATGGACTTCATCATGAACTACCGGCTGCTCGACTGCCTCCGCCAGGGCCTCACCCCCGACATGACCGTGTACGACGCCGCCGACTGGTCCTCGCTCCTCGAGATCTCCGCGCGCTCCGTCAAGGAAGGCAGCATGCCCGTCGCGTGTCCTGACTTCACCCGCGGCGGCTGGAAGACCATCCCGCCGCTCGGCATCGTCTCGTGACCGCGGCTCCGCCGGCGCGGCGGGTCTTCGGTTTGCGGGTTGCCTGACGTGGCGGCGCGGGAAAGACTCCGGACATGGGCTCTCCCGCCGCACTCGCGACCTGGACCGCCGGCCTCGTCACCCGTTCGGGCGAAGAGACCGAGCGGGCCGCCGAGGCGTTCGCGGCCTTGCTGCCGGCGGACACCGTCCTCGCGCTCGAAGGCGACCTCGGCGCGGGCAAGACCACCTTCGTGCGCGGGCTGGTCCGCGGCCTGGGCGTGAAGGGCGACATCACCAGCCCGTCCTTCGCCCTGCTCAACGTCTACGAAGGCGGCCGTCAGGTCTTCCACGTCGACGCCTATCGGCTGACGCGCCCGGAAGCCTTCGACGACCTGCTGGTCTGGGACCTGGCGAAGTCGCCGTGGAACGTGATCGTGGAATGGCCGGAGAAGGTCGCGGCCCGGCTCCCGTCGGCGAGGTGGCAAATGAAAACCGCCATCCTGGCGGATGGCGGTCATCGGTTTCAGCTGACCCTCGCGGGCTGACTTACTTGTCGAAGCGCTTGCGCTCGTTTTCCGTGAGGTAACGCTTGCGCATGCGGATGAAGTTCGGGGTGATCTCCACGAGCTCGTCGGACTCGATGTATTCGAGGCAGCCCTCGAGGGACATCTGGCGCATCGGCTTGATCTTGGCCGCGTCGTCGGAACCGGAAGCGCGCACGTTGGAGAGCTTCTTGTTGATGACGAGGTTGATCTCGAGGTCGTTGTCCTTGCAATGCTCGCCCACGATCTGGCCCTGGTAGATCTCGTCGGCGGGCTTCACGAAGAAGTCGCCGCGGTCGTAGAGACGGTCGAGGGAGTAGGCGGTGACGGCGCCGGCTTCCCCGCCGATCATGACGCCGGCGGCGCGACGCGGAGCCTCGCCCTTGACGGGCTCGTAACCGAGCAGGTTGTGGTACATGACGGCTTCGCCACGTGTGGTGGTGAGCATCAGGGTGCGCAGGCCGAAGAGGGCGCGGGACGGGACCTTGAATTCCATGTGGATCCAGCCGCTGGTGCCGGCCTTGGCGTCCATCGAGCGGAGCTCGCCGCGACGGCCGAGGACGAGGGACATCACGTCGCTCTGGGAGGCTTCGGGGCAGTCGACCGCGAGGGTCTCGACGGGCTCGCAGAGCACGCCGTCGATGGTCTTCATGATCACCTCGGGCTTGCCGACGGAGAGTTCGTAGCCTTCGCGACGCATGGTCTCGATGAGCACGCCGAGGTGCATCAGGCCGCGGCCCGAGACCTTCCAGGCGTCGGCGCCGGGTTCGCGGTCGACGCGGAGGGCGACGTTCTTCTCGAGTTCCTTGATGAGGCGCTCGCCGACCTGGCGGCCGGTGACGAACTTGCCGTCGCGACCGGCGAAGGGCGAGTCGTTGACGCGGAAGGCCATGGTCACGGTGGGCTCGTCGACGCTGACGGGCGGCATCGGACGGGGGTCCTCGATGTCGGTGATGGTCGCGCCGATCTCGACGTGGTCGAGGCCGATGACGGCGCAGATGTCGCCGGCGGAGACTTCCTGGGCCTTGACGCGGCCGAGGGCCTCGAAGACCTCGACCTCGAGGACGCGCTGCTTATGCTGCTCGCCGGCGCGGGTGACCAGCATGACGGGCATGCCGGGGGCGATCTTGCCGGCGGTGACGCGGCCGACGGCGATACGGCCGACGTAGTCGGAGTAGAGCATGGCGGTCACCATGATCTGGAGAGGATTGGAGAGAGCCTCAGCGCGGGACTTGAAGCCGGCGGCGGCGCCGCGGGAGGAACCTTCGGCGTAGGGCTCGGGGATCTTGTCGACGATGGTGTAGAAGAGGTCCATCAGGTCCTTCGGGCGCTGGCCTTCCACGGTCTTGGCGCGGTCGAGGGTGCCCCAGCCTTCGCGGCCGGAAGCGTAGACGATCGGGAAGTCGAGGGCGGACTCCGGCGCGTCGAGGGCGACGAGGAGGTCGAAGACCTCGTTGACGACGGCGTCGGGACGGGCGGACGGCTTGTCGATCTTGTTGATGACGACGATGGGCTTCAGGCCGAGGGCGAGCGCCTTGGAGAGCACGAAGCGGGTCTGGGGCATCGGGCCTTCGAAGGAGTCGACGACGAGGAGACAGCCGTCGGCCATGTTCAGCACGCGCTCGACCTCGCCGCCGAAGTCGGCGTGGCCCGGGGTGTCGATCAGGTTGATCTTATATTCCTTCTTGTCGCGAGGGTCGGTCCACTTGATGGCGCAGTTCTTGGCGGTGATCGTGATGCCGCGTTCGCGCTCGAGGTCGCCCGAGTCCATGATCAGGCCGTGCTGGCCGCCGGCGAGCTTGTCCAGGTCTTCGGCGCGGAACATGCCGGACTGGTAGAGGAGTCGGTCGGTCAGGGTCGTTTTGCCATGGTCGACGTGAGCAATGACTGCGATGTTACGGAGATTCATCTGTAAAGGCCTTACGCATAGGAAAAAAGGCCCTTGTGCAAGGGGAATAAGCCTCCGTAACCCGATTATTGCGGGTTTCCGGGCCCGGACGGGGGTTCGCGGGCTCAGGCCAGCCCGTCGCGGACCAAAAGGGCCTCCGGATCGAGGTCCCGGCCCATGAAATCGCGGAAGAGCTTCTCGGCGGGCTCGGAGTTGCCCTTGGCGAGGACCTTGGTCCGGAGCTCCCGGCCGACCCGGGGGTTCAGGACGCCTTCCTTGAGGAAACGGGTGAAGGCGTCGGCCTCGAGGGCTTCGGCCCACTTGTAGGAATAATAACCCGCGGCGTAGCCGGTGGCGTCCGAGAACAGATGGTTGAAGCGGCGGGCCATGGCGGGCCCCCGCCGGGTCGTCCGGGCCTGCCAGTCGGCGAAGTCCTCGTTCCAATGGGAGTCGAGGTCGCGGCCGCGGAGCTCCTCGGCGCGGATGTGCAGGTCGAGGTCGAGTTTCGAGAAGGCCAGCTGGCGCATGCAGCCGGAGGCGGCGCGGAAGTTGGCCGCCGCGTCGAGCTTGGCCAGCAGGTCGGAAGGCAGCGGGGCGCCGGTCTCGTGATGCCGGGCGAACAGCGCGAGCGATTCCTCCTCCCAGCACCAGTTCTCCAGGATCTGCGAAGGCAGCTCGACGAAGTCCCAGGCGACGCGCACGCCGGAAAGGGATTCGACCTCGACCTCGCTGAGGAGGTGATGGAGCAGGTGGCCGAACTCGTGGAAGACCGTGGTGACCTCGTCGTGGCTGAGGAGCGCCTGCTTCCCGGCGACGGGGGGCGTGAAGTTGCCGCACATCAGGCCGAGATGCGGGGCGAACGCGCCGTCGGGGCGCGGGCCGCCGGTGCGGAAGAAGTTCATCCAGGCCCCTCCCCGCTTCGACTCGCGGGGGAACCAGTCGGTGTAGAAGGAGCCGAGCAGGCGGTCGCCGTCGCGCACCTCGTAGAAGCGGACCTCCGGATGCCAGACGCAGACCGGCGCGCCTTCGACGCGCGGTTCGGCGGCGCGGACGTCGGTCCTGGCGCCGGTGGCCTGGTCGACGTGATAGGTGTCGCGGGCGACGACCTGGATGCCGAAGAGCCCGCCGAAGAGACGGAACATGCCGGCGATCACGCCGTCGACCGGGAACCACGGGCGCAGGGCCTCGTCGTCGAAATCATATTTCTCGCGGCGCATCTTCTCGGACCAGTAGCCGAACTCCCAGGGGTGCAGCGAGCGGAGCGCGTCGCCGGCCTTGGCCGCGCGGTAATGCTCGAGCTCGATGCCTTCGGCCTGGAACTTCGGACGGATGCGCCGGCCGATGTCCTCGATGAACTTCAGCGCCGTCTCGCCCGTGCGCGCCATGCGGCGGGCCGTGGTGAAGTCGGCGAAGTGCTTCTTGCCCAGGAGGCGGGCCTTCTCGTGACGCAGGGCGAGGATCTCGCCGACCAGCGCGGTGTTGTCCCAGGCGTCCTTCAGGCCGACCTGGCCGAGGCCTTCCCAGCAACGGCGGCGCAGGTCCTCGTCGTCGGCGTATTGCAGCACCGGGAAGACCGAAGGGGACTGCAGCGTGAAGCGCCAGGCCTCGGGCCGGCCCTTGGCGGTCGCGGACTGCTTCGCCGCGGCGAGCGCGCTGGCGGGCAGTCCGGCCAGGCGTTGCTCGTCGTCGACGAACAGCTCCCAGGCGTTGGTGGAATCGAGGACGTTCTCGGAATACTTCTGCGTCTTGGCGGCGAGGTCCGCGTTGATCGCCGCGAGCCGGGCCTTGCCCGCCGCCGGCAGGTCGGCGCCGTTCTCCTCGAAGTCGGCCATGGTCTCCTCGAGGAAGCGGCGGCGCACGCCCGTCAGGGCCTGCGCGTCGGCCGTGGCGGCGTAAGCCTTGAAGACCGCCCAGAGTTCCGGATCGAGGGTCAGGGAAGTGAAGAACGCGGTCACCTCCGGCATCATCGCGTTGTAGGCCTTGCGCAGTTCCGGGGAATTGAGGACCGAGTCCAGGTGCGAGACCAGGCCCCAGGCGCGCGAAAGGTCCTTGGTCGTGGCCTCGAAGCCCGGCAGCACCCGGGCGTAGGTGAGGTCGGCGCCCTTCGTGAGCTTGAAAGCCTCGACCCGGACGCGGGCCTGACGGAGGGCTTCGCGGATATCCGGTTCGACGTGTTCGGGCTTCAGGCTGCTCCAGTCGAAAAGGAACGCGTCGGCGAGGAAGGGATGCACGCTCCCAGCATGCGGGCCTGCGTCGCGATTTCAAGGCAACCCTGCGGCCGGACACAGCAAGGGCTTGCGGAAGCCATAGGGTGGTCCCACCGTGCAGGCATGAGCAAGTTGGAGGCAACGCCCGTCACCGGCATCGAGGTCATCCCCGTCAAGGGAGGCACCGCCGTGTTCCTCGTGACCGCCCTCAAGACCATGGTGATCCAGGTCGACCCCGCGGTCGGCGAGGCCCTGCAGGGCGCCTTGGACGGCCGGATCCCGGACCGCCCGCAGTCCCACGACCTCATGCTCCACCTCCTGCTCGGCCTCGACGCCGCCGTGGCCCACGTGGCCATCGTCGACGTGAAGGACGGGGTCTTCTTCGCCCGGATCCTGCTCGGCCAGGACGGTCCCGTCGCCCGCAAGGTCGCGGAAGTCGACGCCCGCCCGAGCGACGCGCTCGTGCTCGCCGTGAAGGCCAAGCGCCCGGTCTTCATCGCCAAGAGCGTCCTCGACGCCTGCGACGACATGGCGGAAATGCTCGCGCGCCTGCGCAAGCAGGCGTGAGCGGCTCCCTGCCAGTCCCGGTCGTCGCCGGCACGCGCCCCTCGGTGCTCGCGCCGATGCAGGACGTCACCACCACCGGCTTCATGCGCGTCATCGGCCGGCGCGGGGCGCCCGACTGGTTCGTGACCGAGTATTTCCGCGTCCACGAGAGCTCGACGCCCGAGAAGCACATCGTCGACTCGGTCGTGAACCACGGCACAGGGCGCCCGGTCTTCGCGCAGCTGATCGGCGAGGACACCCCGCACATGCTCCGGACCATCCGGGAGCTGCGCAGGCTGCCCGTGGCCGGCATCGACCTCAACATGGGCTGCCCCGCGCCCAAGGTGTATCGGAAGAACGTCGGCGGCGGGCTGCTGCGCGACCCGGCCAAGATCGACGAGCTCATCGGCGCCATGCGCCAGGAGATCGACGGCCTGTTCACGGTCAAGATGCGCATCGGCTTCGACGGCCAGGAGCGGTTCGACGAGATCCTCGCGATCGTCGCCAAGCACCAGGTCGACCTGCTCACCGTGCACGGGCGCACCGTCAAAGGTCTCTATTGGTCCGAGGTGGATTACGCCGCCATCGCCAACGCCGTGCGGTCCGTCCCCTGCCCCGTCATCGCCAACGGCGACGTCACCTCGGCCGCCAAGGCCCGGCGGTTGACGGCCGAGACCGGCGCCTACGGCATGATGATGGGCCGGCACGCCATCCGTAATCCGTGGATCTTCCGCCAGTGGCGCGAAGTCCAGCAGGGCCTGACGCCGTTCGCGCCCACGCTGGCCGACGTCCGCGCGTACGTCCAGGAACTCGCCGACGAATGCTGCGACGCCGCCAAGGCGACCGACAAGCAGGCCGGACGCCTCAAGAAATTCCTCAACTTCGTCGGCCTCGCCGTGGACCCCGAGGGCAGGTTCCTGCACGACATGCGCCGGACGGAAAACCTGCCGGACCTGCTGAAGTGCTGCGACGCCCACCTGCTGGGCGCGCGCGCTGGCGAACCCTACCCCGACGAGCCGCACCGCGGGCTCATCGCCCGTCCGACCCGCGAGACGCAGCAAGGCTGCGCGCTCTGAGCTCAGGCGTCCCGCACGCCGGCGCGGATGCGTCGGTCTCGCGCCAGCACGAACAACAGCGGCCCCCCGACGATCAGCAGGGACCAGAGCCCGAGCACCAGCGCCCAGAAGGTGGCTAGGCCGCAGAAGCAGGACTGCTTGCGACGCAGGACATAGTACCACGGCAGGCAGAGCGCCAGTCCGACGGCGGAACCTTTGACGGACCGGCCGACGAAACGCTCGAGCGCGTCGGCAGCGCCGCGCGAACGGCGCAGCAGCACCGGAGTCCAGATCAGCCAGGACAAGGCCCAGACGACGAGGACGCCCACCGTCCCGGCGGGTTGCGCCTTGGGCACGCCGTTGTCTGAAAAAACAAGGGCATGGAGGTCGAGCGCCGCGAACAGCAGCAGGGCAAGCGGCAAGCCGCCGAGCAAGGCGGCGGCCAGCACGCGCGGTCCGAGCCGGGCAGGCTGCGCGGGCGAGGCGGGCGACGAGACCGTCGCGGGCAACGGCACGAGCAGCAAAGAAACCTGCAGGAACGCCAGCCCCCAGAGGACCGCGAGCCACGTCGCCTGACCGGGCGTCGTCGGCATCATGAAAGGCCCGAATTCATCGCCAGCGCTCAAAGCGGAGGCATTCCAGGCGACCAGACTGACCACGATCTGGAACAAGAACCGGAAAAGGAAAGCCACCGGGATGGTAAGCAGGCAGACTTTGAGCAGACGGGGCATGATGGGGTCATGGAACCCTACCCCGCTTGTCTTCGTTTCCAAGCAAAAGCCCCCGCCGCCGCGGCTTCATGGCGGCCGCCCCTTGACTCTAGCCGAATGCCCTTAAACTTGAACGCATGATCCACCTCACCGAAGCCGCCGCCGCCCAGATCAAGGCCTTGCAGAAGGCCCAGGCCAATCCCGAGTCCGTCCTCCGCGTCCTCGTGGAGACCGGCGGCTGCTCCGGCTTCGAATACGGCATGGCTTTCGACGTGCGCAAGGACGGGGATCTCGAGTTCGAGAGCCAGGGCCTCAAGCTCCTCGTCGACCCCACCAGCCACGCCTATCTCGACGGCTCCACCGTGCATTTCGACGACGGCCTCCACGGCAAAGGCTTCGAAGTCCGCAATCCCAACGCCGCGAGCACCTGCGGCTGCGGCAAATCCTTCAGCTAAGCCCATGCGCCGCCCGCTTTGCCGACTCGGCCTCGCAGCGCTCGCGGGCCTCCTCGCCGCGTGCTCGTCCGAAGCCGAGACCGAACCCTCCGCCGGCAAGCCGGCCGCCACGCCCGCCTCCCTTTCCATGAAAGACGCTTCCCCTGCTTCCAAGAAACCCCAGGTCCTCGTCACGCCTGATGACGGCAAGGGCGGCGTCGCCAAGCCCGTGCTCGTCGACAAGGTCGTGAAGACCGACGCCGAATGGGCCGCCCTGCTCACGCCGGAACAGTTCCGCATCACCCGGGGCAAAGGCACCGAGCGCCCCTTCTGCGGCACGCTCCTCGACAACAAGAAGACCGGCACCTACCACTGCGTCTGCTGCGACCTCCCGCTCTTCGCTTCCGACGCCAAGTTCAACTCCGGCACCGGCTGGCCGAGCTTCTTCAAAGGCGTCTCGCCGGAGAACATCGCGACCATCGTCGACCGCAGCCACGGCATGACGCGCACCGAGATCCTCTGCGCGCGCTGCGACTGCCACCTCGGGCACGTCTTCGAAGACGGCCCGGCCCCGACCGGCCTGCGTTACTGCCTCAACTCCGAGTCCCTCAAGTTCAAGGAACTCAAGGGCGCGCCGGAAAAGAAGTAACTTACTTCTTCTTCGCCTTCGATTTCGAGGCCGCCTTCTTCACCGGGGCGGCCTTCTTCTTGGTCACGACCTTGAGCGGACGCTGCTTCGCGACCGGCTTCGCGGCCTTCTTCGAAAGAGGCTTCTTCGCGACGGCCTTGGCCTTCTTGGGGGCGGGCTTGGCCTTCTTCACGACCTTCTTCGCCGGAGCGGCCTTCAAGGCCTTCTTGGCCGCGGGCTTGGCGGCCGGCTTGGCCTTGGCCTTCGGGGCGACGACCTTGGCCGGGCGGACTTTCTCCAGACGCTTGGCCACGGCAGGTTCGACGTAAGGAGCGGGGGCCTTCGGACGTTGTTCGACCGGGCCTTTGACGGCGGCCCAGAGCTTATCGCGGAATTCCTGGATGCCTTCCTGCGAGTAGCAGGAGATCGGGATGACCAGGTCCTTCACGCGTTCCTGGAACTTCTTCAGTTTCGCGGCCGCTTCGGGCAGGTCCATCTTGTTGGCCACGATGATGCGCGGCTTCGCGGCGAGGACCGGCGAATAAAGACGCAGCTCGCGCTCGAGGATGCGGTGGTCGTCCCACGGCTCGCGGTTCTCGCTGCCGGCCATGTCGATGATGAAGACCAGCAGGGAGCAGCGTTCGACGTGGCGGAGGAACTGGTGGCCCAAACCGCGGTTCTCGTGCGCGCCTTCGATGAGCCCGGGGATGTCGGCCATCACGATGCGGTCGAAGCGGTCGGCGTAGTCGATCACGCCCACGTTGACGTGGAGCGTCGTGAACGGATACGGCGCCATCTTCGGGCGGGCGGCCGTGAGGAGATTGGTCAGGGTCGACTTGCCGGCGTTGGGGTAGCCCACCAGGCCGATGTCGGCGATCGTCTTGAGCACGATGCGGAAGCTGCCCTCTTCGCCCGGGTAGCCGGGAGTCGTGCGGCGCGGGGCCTGGTTCACCGAGCTCTTGAAGTTCATGTTGCCCAGGCCGCCCTTGCCGCCGGCGAGCAGCACGACGCGCTCGCCGTGCTCGGTGAGTTCGGCCACCAGGCGATGCGTGCCCTCTTCGAGGACCTGCGTGCCCGGGGGCACCGGCAGGATCAGGTCGCCGCCGTCAGGGCCCGCGCATTGGCGGCCCATGCCGGGTGCGCCATTGCGCGCGCGGCGATGCGGCTGCCAGCGGTAGGCCTGCAGGTCGCCCTCGTTGCGGTCGCAGACCAGGACGACGTCGCCGCCCTTGCCGCCGTTGCCGCCGTCGGGTCCGCCCTTGGGGATGAACTTCTCGCGACGGAAGCTGACGCAGCCGTGGCCGCCGTCGCCGGACTTGAGGATTACCTTGGCTTCGTCGATGAACATTTCCCCGACGATAGGGGCGCACCGGCCCCGAGAGCGAGGAGGAAAGGCGTTGGCTCAGCGCTCGAGCCCGCGGGAACGGCGCAGCCAGCTCTCGACCGGGGAGAACAACACGAGGTCGGCGAGGAGCCCCACGA
>JBDLWC010000006.1:0-8414 GCA_039804485.1 Verrucomicrobiota bacterium | reverse complement strand
ATCCGCAGCCTTTCGGGCGACAACGCCCTGACCAACACGAACAACGGCGCCGCCGGCTTCGCGCTCCGCGCGAACACCACGGTCGGCGTCGACGCGGGCACGCTCACGCTCTCGGGCTTCTACGAAGACCAAGGCAGCTTCGGCCTGACCAAGGTCGGCAACGGCACCCTCGCCCTGACCGTCGCGAGCACCTACACCGGTGCGACCGCCGTCACGGGCGGCACGCTCACGGCCGCCGCGGGCGCTCTCGCCAATACTTCGGGCATCACGGTCGCGGGCGCCGCGCTCACCGCCGTCGACTACGCGGCGGCGGCCACGCTGACCGTGGATGCGTCCGGCACGGCCGTGGTCTCCGGCGCGGATCTTAATCTCTCCGGCGCGATCACCAACAACGGCTCGGCGGCTTCGGCGCTGAACTTCACGGCCTCGACCGGCACGATCACCCTCGCGAGCCTGGCCGGCTCGGGCAAGACGCGCTTCGGCCGCGACGCCGCCATCACCGGCGGGGTCTCCTCCGGCGAAGTCACGGTGGTCGGCGCCCTCAGCGCCGACATCTCCGGCGGCACGGTGAACACCGGAGCCCTCACCGGCGCCATCAGCGGCGGCACGACCACGGTCAGCGGCGTCGCGACGATCAGCTCGGTCACGGCCGGCACGGTCAACCTCAACGGCGCGACGGCCTCCATCGCCACGCTGACGGCCGGCACGATCAACCTCGGCACGACCGCGCTCACCGTCCAGGAGGGCACGTTCACGGGCCTGCTGGCCGGCTCCCTCGGGTCGCTGATCAAGTCCTCCGCCGGCACCCTCACCCTCTCCGGCGCCAATACCTTCGGCGGCGGGACCACGATCAGCGCCGGCACGCTCGTCATCGGCCAGGCCGGCTCCCTCGGCTCGGGCGCCGTGAGCGTCGCCAGCGGCGCGTCCCTCGACCTCGCCAACTTCAGCGTCTCCAACGTCATCACGGCCGCGACGGGCGCTTCGATCATCAACGGTCCGAGCACCGCATCCGTGACCACGACGGGTTCGCAATCCGTCGACACGGTCCTGACCGGCACGGGCGGTCTGACGAAGTCCGACGGCGGCGAGCTGACCCTGTCGACCCCGAACTTCTTCACGGGCGGCGTCAGCGCCACCACCGCGGGCGCGGTCATCTCCGCCGCCCACCTCGCCGACGGCAGCAGCTCGCTGGGCGCCAGCGCGCTCAACGACCCCACCAAGCTCGTGCTCGGCAACGGCGCCACGCTTGAATTCACGGGCACGACCGCCACCACGACGTCGCGCAGCTTCACGGTCAGCGGCTCGGCGGCCCTCGCCGTCGACTCGAATGCCGCCCCGCTCACCTTCAGCGCCGCCTCGATCATGGCGCTCGACCCCGCCGACAGCGCCCCGCAGCTCAAGCTGGTCGCCAACAACTCTGGAATCAACCGCTTCGAGGCGCAGATCTCCGCCGACGACATCGCGGCCGGCCGCGGCCTGTCCAGCCTGGTCATCGACGGCACGGGCAAGTGGGTCATCGGCGGCGCCGCCAACCGCTTCAAGGGCGACGTCCGCATGGACGTCTCCGGCGGCGCGACGCTGGGCTTCGAAGCCGGCGCCCTGGGCACGGGCTCGACCTACGCCTCCTCCGTCATCGAGGTCGGCAACGGCTCGAAGCTGTCCTGGGCGGGCAACAATAACACGGACGACATCTCCGGACGCCTCTCCGTCCCCGCCGGCGCCACCGCCAAGCTCGACCTGGGCGACAACAACGTGACCTTCGCCTCGGCCCCGTCCGTCGGCACCGGCGGCTCCCTCGAGAAGCAGGGAACAGGCACGCTGAAGATCGCCGCGGCGGTCAACGCCCCCACCCTCAACGTCGCCATCACGGGCGGCCGCCTCGCGGTCAACGGCACGCTGGGCAACATCACCCTGGCGCAGGGCGCCACCCTCGGCGGCTCCGGCACGATCGGCGTGGCCACCGTGGCCTCCGGCGCCACCGTCGCGCCGGGCAACTCGCCCGGCTTGCTCAACGGCACCAGCATGACCCTGAGCGGAGGCGCGATCTTCGAGTGGGAAGTCCAGAACGCGACCAGCACCAGCGGTTACGACCGGATCAACCTCACGGGCGACCTCGACCTGCGCGGCGCCAACCCGGGCAGCAAGGTGGTCTTCAAGGTGATCTCCCGCCTGGGCTCCGGCGACGGCAACACGGTCGGCGACCCGCTCAACTTCGCTCCGCCCGGCGGCGCGGCCTCGATCCGGACGTTCCAGTTCGGGCAGGTCGGCGGCGTCCTGCTCAACAGCGGCCAGAACATCAGCGACGTCTTCAGCTTCGACGTCTCGCAGTTCACCTACTCCGACGGCTCGTCCTCCAACGCCGCCCTCTGGTCGATCAACTGGGACAGCGGCACGGGCGCGATCACGGTCACCGCGGTGCCCGAGCCCTCGACCTACGGCCTCGGCCTCGGGGCCCTCGCCCTGGCCGCCGCCGCCCTCCGCCGTCGCCGGCGCCAGGCCCGCCAGGCCTAAGGTAGGGTCGAGCGGCCCGCTCGACCGTGGCTGAGCGGGCCGCTCAGCCCTACCTTGGGCAGCGAGGGCGATGCCCTGGAAACAGGTTCGCTTCCCCGCCAAAATCCGCCTCACTCCAAGCATGCTCCGACGTGACTTCCTCACCATGGTCTCGACGTTCGCCGCGGCGACCGCCTTGGGCGCCCCTGACGCGAAGCACTCGAAGAAAAAGGGGTTGGGCCTCACGACCCGCGACAACCCCAACTGGGGCGAACTCCATCGCAAGCTGAACCTGTCCTGGATCTACACGTGGGGCTCCAACGTACCGGAGGCGCTCGCGCCAGGCACGGAATTCGTCCCGATGATCTGGGGATACAACAAGAACGACGACCAGATCCTGAAATCGGCCGCCAAGGCCAAAGACGCCGGCGCCACCACCCTGCTCGGCTTCAACGAGCCGGACCATCACGACCAGGCCAACCTGAAGGTGGAGACGGTCCTGGACGCGTGGCCGGTCCTGATGAAGACCGGGATGCGCCTCGGCAGCCCGGCCCCGGCCCACGCGACCCGCGAGTGGATGACGGCCTTCATGAAGGGCGTGAAGGAGCGCAACCTGCGGGTCGACTTCATCAGCGCGCACGCCTACCCGGGCACCGACGTCGACGGCTTCGTCAACCACATGAAGAAGATCTCGGCGTTGTATGAGAAGCCGATCTGGATCACGGAGTTCGCCGTCGCGGACTGGTCCGCGAAGACGCTCGAACAGAATCGGGTCAAACCCGAGCAGGTGCTGACGTTCATGCGCAAGGTCCTTCCGAAACTCGAGGCCCTCGACTGCGTGGAACGCTACGCCTGGTTCCCGGCGGGTCAGCAGAACCGCAAGCTCGGCCCCTCCGCCCTCTTCGACGCGCAAGGCAAGCTGACCCCGCTCGGCGAGTTCTACGCGTCGGTCTGAACGCCCGGCCGGCTCAGTGCTTCTTCTCCTCGGCGCGCGGAGGCAGCATGGCGAGATACTGCTCATGCGCGGCCTTGACCCGGGCCTTCAAGGGTTCGACCTGCGGGGCGAGCTCGGCCGAGGACCGGGCGATCTCTTCCAGATACTTGTCCCGCTGAGGGATGTCCTGCTGGGCGGCGAGCAGGGCTTTCTCCGCCTCGGCCTTCTCGGTCTGCGACAGTTTGAGCGCCTTGGCCGCCGCGGCGACGACCTGTCGCTTGGCCTCGACGGGCTTACCGGCTTCGGTGAGCTGCGCACGCACGGCCGCCAACGCGTCCGTCGCCTGCTTGAGCCCGTCCTTGGCCTGCTGCATGGCGGCCTGCAGACCGGGCAGCTTGGCGGCGTATTCCTTCTCGGCGGCGACGCCGGGCGCGGCGAGCTTGTCACGCTCGGCCAGGCGGCGCGTGCGCTCTTGGACGATCTCCGCGACGACGGCGGCGGCCGGGCTGACGGCCTTCCCGGCCGCCGCCTGCGCGACCAGCAGGCCTTGCTCGGCGGCCTTGGCCGCCGCGAGCGCCTGCGCCGCGGCTTCCTGCCTGTTCCGGGCCTTGGCCTGCCCGGCTTTCGCCTCCGCGACCTGCTGCTCGGTCTTCCGCTTCTGCGCAAAGTAGCCGAAGGAAAAGACCGCGGCGATCCGACGGGCCTCGGCGTAGGCCCGCTCGGCCGCCACGAGACCGGCCGCAGCCTGCCTGACGGCTTCCGCCGCCCGGTCGACGTCCACGGCAACGGCCTTGGTCCGCACGGCGCCCTGCTCCGCGGCCGCCTTGGCGTCTGCCGCGGCCTTCTTCAAGGCGTCGAGCCGAGCCTGGGCTTCGGTCAGACGAAGCCGTAGGGGCGTGGTGACTTTCTCGCGGAAGACCGCCGTGGCCTCGTTGCTCAAAAGAAGCTGGGCGTCCCGTTCCTGGCCTAACCGGACGCTGGCCTCGGCGTGCTCATCGATCCGCTTCTGCTGGGTTTCGACGCGTCCCATGGCCTCGGCTTCGCGCAGACGGAGAGGCGAGAGCGTCTGATCGAGCGCGCGCAGCTCGGCTTCAAGCGCTTGAAGCGCGGCCTGCTGCCGGGGGATGAGATCGGCGTGCTTGGCGATCGTCTCCCGGGAAGAGACGAGGCGGGCCGCGGCGGCGACCTTGGCGGCCTCATGGCCGGCTTTCGCGGCGCCGAGGTCCGCGATGTCCTGCTCGAGCTTGGCGAGACGTTCTTTCTCCGCCAGGACGCCGACATTGAACTCGGCCGCGCGCAGCGCGACGAGGCGCGTGCGCAGACCGGCGACCTCGGCCTCGCCACCGCGGACCGCGGCTTCGGCCCGCCCGGCCTCACCGCGACCGGCGGCCAACGCGGTTTCGGCCGCACGCAGTCCCTCCGCGATGGGCTTCCATCGGGCGATCTCGCGCTGGGCGGCGGCGAGAGCCTCCTTCCGCGCAGCGCGCTCCCGGGCGGACGCTTCCTTGGCCTCCGGCGTCCCGGCGGAGCCCGATGCTTTCGCGCCCTGCGCGAGAGCCGCCTGAAGTTCGGCGAGCTTGGCCTGCTGGGCGCGCAGCTCCTGACCCGCCGATCGGGCCTGCGCCACGGCCGACTCGAGCGCGGGCAGACGATCGGCCGAAGCCTGATGCAGCGCGCGGGTGGCCGCCAAGCCGGCTTCGACCTCCGCAAGACGCCGTTCGGCGTCTGTCCGGCGGTCGGCGAGTTTCGTCGGATTGCTGGAAAGCTGGGAGACCTCCCGACCGGTGGCGGCATCGAAGCAGCGGACCTCGCCGAGCCAGTTGCTGGTCACGAAGGTCTTACCGTCGTGCAAGGCGACCACCCGGGTGACCTGGTCGGCCTGCTTGGTGCCCTGCGCCAGGGACTGGCGCCCGCCTTCGATGTTCCAAAGCGCGATCGTCCCGTCGGCCCCGGCGGTGAGGACGCGGCCGTCCGGCGTGAACGCGACCGACTGGACATTGCCGCCGTGCGCGGACCAGCTGCCGATCCGCTTCCCGGTCTTCATCTCCCAGGTCATGACGGTCCCGTCCGCGGCGCAGCTGGCCAGGACGTTGGAGTCGGCCCGCCAGGCCAGGTCCGTCACGGAGCCCTTGTGCTGGCCTAACGCATAGAATTCGCCGCCGTTGTCGGCCTCCCAGACCATGACGTTGCCGTTGCGGTCGGCGGTGGCGAGCAGGACGCCGTCAGGACTGAAGTCGGCGCCGGTGATCCACTCGGTGTGCTTCGCGATCACGTAGAGCTCCTCGCCGCTGGCGACGTCGAAGCATTTCACCTTCTTGGTGTGGGTGCCGATGACCACCTTGCGATGATCGGGCGAGATATCGGCCGACATCACCTGGTCGAATTCCTTGCCGATCTCCGCCACGCGCCGGCCGGTCTTGACGTCCCAGATCACGGCATGCCCGAGCTTGCCGCCCCGGCCGCCGCCCAGGATGAGCAGCGAGCCGTTGGCGCTGAACTTGAGCGAACGGGCGTGGCCTTCGGCATAGGGCAGCACGCCGGCGAGCTCCTGCGCGTCGGTGTCGTAGAGCAGGACCTGCTTCTGGCCCGCGACGGCGAGCAGCGAGGTCCAGGGGCTGGCCGCCATCGCGACCACCGCCGAAGTCCGGGGGGTCACCAGCACGGGCTCGAGGAGCACATGCTCCGGACGCGCGGCGGGGCCGGCGGGCTTGCCCGCGGCGCCGGCGAAGGCGAGGTCGACCTTGGGCTTCTTGGAGGCCATGACGGCGCTCCCCTTGGCCTGCAGCAGGCCGCCGGCGATCCACTTCGAAAGCAGGGCGAGTTCCTTGGCCTCCAGCGGAGCGCCCTCGGGCGGCATGAAGGGCTCCTCCTTGTGGGCGCTCAGGGCCCAGAGGCGGCTGGCCTGCGGATTGCCGGCGTCGACGACCGCGCCGCCGCTGCCGCCGTTCATGAGCCCGGCATAGCTGGTCAGCTCGAGCCCGCCTTTCTTCTTATCAGGATTATGGCAGGAGAAGCACTTGTTCTCCAGCAAGGGCCGGAGGTGGTCGTCATAGGTGAGCTTCTCGTTCTCCTGCGCCGAGCCGGCCGTGGCCGCGAGCCCGGCCGCGAGCACGAGGCAATGCCGCGTCAGCCAGGAAAAGCGAGGGAGGACGGCAGGCATGCGGGGCGGCGGATCAGTGGTTGAAATAGAACTCCTTGGAGTTCATCAGCGCCCAGAAGACGTCCTCGAGGACGACCTGGCGGTTGCCGGGGTCGGCGGCCAGCGCCGCGGCGACGGACTGCTTCTCGGCCGGCGCCGGAGCGCGGCCGAAGACCCGCAGGAAGAGCTCGGCGACGATCTCGTCGTCGGACCGCCCCGCGCCGATCATCTTCGCGACCACCTGGCCGCGGCGGATGCGCTCATTGACCGCGTCGCCGTTCATGAGGTGCAGCGCCTGCGAGAGATTGGGGTCGGTCTTGACCTCGGTCGAGGCGACGGACTCGCGCTTGGAGCGGCCGAACGTGGTGAGGAAGTAGTTCGAGACGGCCCCGTCGGCGATCTGCACGGCGCGGGCGCCGAGCGGAAGGCCTTGGAACTTGTTCGGGGTCTCGGTGATCTGCGAGATGGCGTCGAGGAGCACCTCGGCGCGGACCCGGCGGACCTGCGCCCGGGCGAAGTTCAGCTTGTCGTCCGCGTTGGACGGGTTGGTCTTCGAGCTGCGCTGGTAGGCGGCCGAGGCCGTGATGTCGCGCACGAGCCGGCGGACGTCGTAATCGTAGGAGGTCAGGCGGGCGGCCAGCTCGTCGAGCAGCTCGGGGTTCGTCGGGGGGTTCGAGACCCGCACGTCGTCGACCGGATCGACCACGCCGACGCCCAGGAAGTGCGCCCAGACGAGGTTGGCGATATTGCGGGCGAAATACGGATTACGCGGCGAAGCCAGCCACTCGGCCATCACCCGCCGGCGGTCTTCGCCCGGCTTGAGCTCCGGGGTCTCGCCGCCGAGGAACTTCGGCCGCATGGCCTGCTTGGTCAGGAAGTGCTGCGACTCCCCGTTCCGGCTGTTGAAGATGATGACCTCCTGGGGGTCGTCGGTGTTCTTGCGGCCGATCTGGGCGAAGAAGGCGTTGAAGCCGTAATAGTCGTCCATCGTCCAGCGGTCGAACGGATGGTTGTGGCACTGCGCGCACTGGATGCGCATGCCCATGAACACCTGGGCGACGTTCTCGCTCAGCTTGAGCCGGTCGAGCTCGCTCTGGTAGTAGTTGACCGCGGGCACGGAGACCGTGCCGCCGCTCGCGGCCAGGAGGTCGACGACGATCCGGTCGATGGGCCGGTTCTTGCCGATCTCGTCCGCGAGCCAGTTGTAATACAGCAGCGCGTTCTTGTAGAACGGCGGCGCGTTGTTGCCGGCGTTGATGCCCGAGCGGATCTGCAGCAGCTCGGCCCACTTCATCACCCAGAGCTCGGTGAACTCCTTGCGTTGCAGCAACGCGTCCACGAGCCGGGCGCGCTTGTCGGGGCGCTGGTCGGCCAGGAAGGCGGTGAGCTCGGCGGGCTTGGGATACAGTCCGATCACGTCGATGAAGACGCGGCGGACGAACTCCTCGTCGGTGCAGGCCCCCGACGGCACGATGCGCAGGCGGTGGAGGCGCTCGTTGACGGCCTTGTCGATGTAATTGGCCTCGGCGACCCGGGGGCGCTCATAGGCGAGGTCCTTCGGGATCACGACCGCCTGGGCGGTGACGCTGAAGACGTCGAAGCGGGCCAGCATGAAGGCCGCGCCCCGGTCGCCGGAACGGACCAGGCCGGCCTTGTCGATCTTGGCGACGGGGTCGTTGTTCGACATGAACAAGGCGAGGTGGGTGACGTCGCGGTCGGTGCCGTCCGAGTAAGTCGCGCGGACGGTGACCTGCTGGAGCGCGTCCTTGCCCTCGAGCACGAACTGCTTCGGGAAGACCTCGATGCCGGTGACCTTGGCCACGCCCGGGGCGTCGTCCTTGGCGCCGTTCG
>JBDLWC010000005.1:0-3403 GCA_039804485.1 Verrucomicrobiota bacterium | reverse complement strand
GGCCTGCTGACGCTGGTGGTCCTCAACGGCGCGTCCGTCTTCTGGGCTCCGCCCGTGCCGGTGGCGCAGCTCGACGACGGACGGACGCTCATCGGCCAGCTCGCGCAGCGACGCGTCCGCCCGGGCTCGTCCGCCGCCGATCCGCGCTATGAGCGGCAGTATCAGGTCGGCCTGCGCGAGCTGAACGGCAATTCGTACCTCTGGGTCGACGAGACCAAGGTGAAGGCGGAGACTTTCCCCGCCGATGTCCTCGGGCTGGAGCGCGTCGAGAACGGCCCGGCCTTCGTCCGTCCGCGCTCCTTGCGTAAGTCCGACGGCCAGGTCATTCCGGTCGCCGACCCCGCCTTCGAGGCGGCCTTCCAGGCGGAAGTCGCCGCGGCCACGGCCATCCGCGAGAAACTGGTCGAGATCACCCGCCACCGCATCGGGGACGTCAACGCCGAGATGGATCACGCGCGCGTTTCCCTGCGTCGCGCCGATGACCTCAGGCTCGCCCCGGACATCGTCCTGCATCAAGGCGAGATCGCCGCGCTGGAGCGTCGCTTCGCCGTCCTGCAGGCCGAGGCCAAGGCGGTCGCCGATCAAGGCGCGGTGGCCTCGCTGGTCTCAGCGGACGCCGCGGGCCGCGAGGTCGTGGTGCCGCTCACGCAGGTCATCCGGGGATGGTTCCCCAACCGCCTCGACACCTGGGGGCGCGTCAAGCTCTTCGTCTCCCGGCTGGGCGAGTTCGTCTTCGACGAGCCGCGCGAGGCCAACACCGAAGGCGGCCTGATGCCCGCCATCTTCGGCACGCTGGTCATGACGGTGTTCATGAGCCTCCTGGTCACGCCCTTCGGCGTCATCACCGCCATCTACCTCCGCGAATACGCCAAGCAGGGGGCCTTGCTCCGTGTCGTGCGCATCAGCGTCAACAACCTCGCCGGCGTGCCCTCGATCGTCTTCGGGGTCTTCGGCCTGGGGTTCTTCGTGTACGTCCTCGGCGGTTCGATCGACCAGCTCTTCTTCTCCGACCAGCTGAAGTACAACAACAACACGCCGGTCTTCGGCACCGGCGGCCTGCTCTGGTGCTCGCTGACGCTCGCCCTGATGACCTTGCCGGTCGTCATCGTCGCGACCGAAGAAGCCTTGGCGGCCGTCCCCCGCGGGATGCGCGAGGCGTCCCTGGCCACCGGGGCCTCGAAGTGGCAGACCATCCGCGACATCCTGCTGCCGGCCTCCGCCCCCGGCATCCTGACGGGCGTCATCCTCGCCATGGCGCGCGGGGCAGGGGAGGTCGCCCCGCTGATGCTGGTGGGCGTGGTCAAGCTCGCCCCGACCCTGCCGCTCGACGGCTCGGCCCCGTTCCTGCACATGGACCGCAAGTTCATGCACCTCGGCTTCCATGTCTACGACCTGGGCTTCCAGTCGCCGGACTCCGACGCGGCCCGCCCGATGGTGTTCGCCACCACGCTGCTGCTGATCGTCCTGGTCGTGTGCCTGAACCTCGGCGCGATCACGATCCGCAACCGCCTCCGCGCCCGTTTCAAGGGAGCCTCCTTCTGAAAAAGCCTCATGCCCGTCACCATGAACCCTCCCTCCGCCTCCCGCATCAAGGTCCGCCCCGCCGCTGAGCGCGAAGGCCGCAAGGATTACATCAGCATCCGCGACTTCGGCTTCTACTACGGCGAGAAGAAGGCCCTCGACGCCATCAGCCTCGACATCCCCGAGCGCCAGGTCGTCGCCTTCATCGGCCCGTCCGGTTGCGGCAAGTCCACGCTGCTGCGCAACCTCAACCGCATGAACGACCTCGTCGACGGCATCCGCCACGAGGGCGACATCACCATCAACGGCCGCTCGATCTACGATCCCGGCCTCGAGGTCATCTCCCTGCGCCGGCGCGTGGGCATGGTCTTCCAGAAATCCAACCCCTTCCCGAAGTCGATCTTCGAGAACGTGGTCTACGCCCTCCGGGTCGTCGGCGTGCGCGACCGCGCCGTGCTCGAGGAGGCCTGCGAGACCTCGCTCCGCAAGGCGGCCCTCTGGGACGAGGTGAAGGACCGCCTCGACGACAGCGCCCTGGGGCTTTCCGGCGGCCAGATGCAGCGTCTCTGCATCGCCCGGGCCATCGCCAACCGTCCGGAGATCCTCCTGATGGACGAGCCTTGCTCCGCGCTCGACCCGATCGCCACCGGCAAGATCGAAGAGCTCATCCACGAGCTCAAGGAGCAGTTCACGATCGTGATCGTGACGCACTCGATGCAGCAGGCCGCCCGCGTCTCGGACCGCACCGCTTTCTTCTACCTCGGCAAGCAGATCGAGTACGACACCACCGAGAAGATCTTCATGAACCCGTCCCAGGCCCAGACCGAGGCCTACATCTCGGGCCGCTTCGGCTGATTTCCAAACCGCCACCCTCATGCAACGCTTCTTCCACGACGAACTCCGCCAGCTCCGCGACGACCTTATCCTGATGGGCGAGCGTTCGCTCGACATGACCCGCCTGGTGCTCCGCGCCGTCGAGACCGGCGACGACTCCCTGGCCCTGCAGGTGCGCGGCATGGACGACCGCGTCGACGAGCTCGAGAAGCGCGTCGACCGGGAGATCATGCGCTACCTGACGCTCTTCGGGCCGATGGGCAGCGACGTCCGCCTGCTCCTCGCGGCCCGCGACATCGGGCACGACCTCGAGCGCATCGCCGACGAGGCTTCGGTCATCGCCAAGCGCGCGATGGTCATCTCCGAGCGCGGCCCGCTCAAGAGCCTCCTGCACGTCCCCGCCGAGGGGATCATCGCCTGCGAGGTCCTGCGTCTGGCGCTCGACAGCTTCATCGAAGGCGACATCGCCAAGGCCCGCCTGGTCCTGGAGCGGGACGCCGAGATCGACGCCCTCAACCGCAAGAACTACGAGGAGCTGTTCGGCAAGTCCGGCGACTCCTCCAAGGTGTCGGCCTCCCACGTCGAGCTGATCTTCATCTCCAAGGCCCTCGAGCGCATCGGCGACCATTCCAAGAACATCGCCGAGCAGGTCATCTTCCTGCTTTCCGGGGAAGACGTCCGCCATACCCGCTGACGCCCGCCGGAAAGTCCCCCCTTGTCGGGGGGCTTTCCTGTGGTATGATGCCGGGATGGAAGTCGCACGTCGTCTCGGGGTCATGGTCTTGGAATGGGGTTCCCTCGCCCTGGGGGTCTTCCTGGCCAAGGTTTTCGGCTTCCTCAACTATGGCGATCCCATGACCTTGGCGGTCGTCGCGGTCGTGCTCGGGCTGTTCAACTCTTTCCTGCGCCCCTTCCTGCTGGCGATCTTCATGATCGTCTCGATCCCGATCCTGATCCTCACCCTCGGTCTGGGCGCTTACCTGGTGCTTTTCCTGACCAACGGCGCCATCCTCGCCCTGACGGACAGTCTCATCAAGGACTTCCATCT
>JBDLWC010000004.1:0-2975 GCA_039804485.1 Verrucomicrobiota bacterium | reverse complement strand
CCGCGCCCGCGACCCTCGCCCGATGAGCCTCCTCCGCCGACATCCTTGGATTCCCCTCGCGGCCCTGTTCCTGGGCTTCGTCGCGGTCTGGGCCTGCTGGCTCCTCATCGCCCTGCGGCATGCGCCGGAATCGGTCAACCCCGTCAACCCTCCGTCCGACCATGCTCCCGCTCGTTGAGACCGGCGCGGGCGCCTTCCTCGCCGGACTGGCCGTCTCGCCGCACTGCGGCGCGATGTGCGCCCCGCTGACGTGCGCCCTCGGACCCTGGCGGGCGACGGCCGACCAACGGCTGGGTTTCACCACGGCCTATCATCTGACCCGGACGCTGGCGTATGCCTTGCTCGGCGGCATCGCCGGTCTGGTCGGGGCGAAGTTCGGACGCTGGATGGCCTTGCCCCTGATGGATTACCTGCCTTGGGCGATGGTGGTCTTCCTCGTCGCCTTGGCGCTCGGGCTTGACCGGGGCTTCCCCGCGCCGGCCTTCCTTCGCCGCCGCCACGCACGCTGGATGGAACGCACCCAGGGGCGGAGTGCCGCGTTCGCCGGGGCTTGGCTGGGCGCGCTCAGCCCGCTGCTGCCATGCGGACCGCTCCACGCCCTCTTCGGTCTCGCGCTCCTGAGCGGCCACGCCCTCCGCGGCGCTGAGATCGGCTTCGGTTTCGCCCTCGGCACCATCCCGCTGCTCTGGGCCGCCCAGATGGGCTACCATCGACTCACCCTCCGCCTCGGCGAAGCGCGGAGCATCCGCCTCCGGCGGGGCCTCGCGGCGGTCGCGGCCCTGGCGCTTGTCGTGAAGACGGTCTGGTTCGGCGCTCCCGGCAATGTCTGCCTCTGATTCCGCGACCTGCCGTCATTGCGGCTCCGCCATCCTCAGCCGGCTGGCCCCGGCTGGCTTCTGCTGCGCCGGCTGCGAACAAGTCCACGGGCTGATCGTCGGCTGCGGACTCGGCCGTTATTACGAGCTGCGAGCCGAAGCCATCGCGCCGATCAACGAGACCATCCTCGGCGCCCGGGATTTCGACTGGCTGCGGGAGGCCCAGACGGTCGGAGACCGATCCGGGCGGCGGAGCCTGCGCGTGGCCTTGCGCGGCCTGTCCTGCGTGGGCTGCGTCTGGCTGATCGAGAAGCTGCTGGCCGAGGCTCCGGGCGTACTCGCCGCCCGGGTCAACGCGCACCGAGGGACATTACGGCTCGAATGGCGCGCGGGCGCGGACCTTTCCCATGCGGCCGGCAGGCTCGCCGGCTTCGGCTACCTGATCGTGCCGGACGACGGGGAAGACCATCGCGAAGACGACGGACTGACCACCCGGCTCGGCCTGTGCGCCGCCTTCGCGATGAACGCCATGCTCAATTCCGTGCCAGCCTATCTGGGCATGAAGCAGGATGAGCAGTTCGCCGAGCTCTTCCGCCTGCTCGCGGCCTTCTTCGCGACCCTTTCGATGCTGGTCGGAGGCAGTTATTTCGCGACCCGGGCCTGGGCCTCGCTCCGGCGCGGCAAGCTGCACATGGATCTGCCGATAGCCTTGGGTCTCATCAGCGCCTACCTCGCCGCGTTCGTCGGCTGGGCGCTGAATCTGCCTAGCTTGGAATACTGGGACTTCGTCTGCCTCTTCACGTTCCTGATGCTGGTGGGCCGATGGACGCAGGAGCGGGCCATCGAGCAGAATCGTCGCCGCCTGCCGGCCAGTTCGCCCTCGCTCCGCCCCGTCGACCTCTACGCGACGGCCGATAGCCCCACGCCGCTCCGACGCATCCCGGTCGAGTCCCTTCAGCCTGGCCAGATCTTCGCCGTCCCCGGCGGCCAGGTCGCTCCGGTCTGCGGACGGCTGCTCGGACAGGACGCCGAACTCAGCCTCGCCTGGATCAACGGCGAATCCGAACCCGTCGCGTATCCGGCCGGACGACTCGTGCCTTCCGGCGCGCTCAACATCGGCGCGACGCCGCTCCGCCTCGAAGCCACCGAAACCTGGGCCGACTCGATGCTGCGCAAGCTCACCGAGGCCGGCGGCGACGGCGCCTTCGTCCCCCGCCAGCTCGAACGCATCCTGAGCCTCTACCTCGGCGTCGTCCTCACGCTTGCGGCCCTGGCCTTCGGGCTAAGGGGAGCGCTCACCGGCGACTGGCCGCAGGCCCTCCAGACGGCCATCTCGATCCTCATCGTCTCCTGTCCCTGCGCCATCGGCCTGGCCTTCCCGCTCGCGACCGAGCTCGCCGTCGGCACGCTGCGCCGCGCCGGAGTCTACCTCCGCGATCATCGCGTCTGGGAGCGGGCCCTGCGCGTCCGTCAGGTCGTCTTCGACAAGACCGGCACGCTGACCCTCGAAAGCCCGCGCCTCGGCAACCCGGAGCAGCTGGCCGCGCTGCCCGCGGAGGCCCGTCGGGCGCTCTTCGCGTTGGTGAACACCAATCTCCATCCGTTCGGACGCAGCCTCCGCGAGGCCTTGGCCCAGCACGAAGATCCGGCGACGGCCGTCGGATCCCTGAGCAACGTGCCTGGGGCGGGAGTGATGCTGACGGATACGCAAGGCGTCCGATGGACCATTGGCAAACCGGGTTGGCAAGGCAGCGCACCCGCGCCGGCGGGGATGTCGGCCGCCGAGTTCTGCCGTGACGGGACGCGCCTCGCCCTCTTCCTCTTCGCCGAGCAATCAAGGGCCTACGCCAAGGAAGTCATCGATGGCCTGCGCTCCGACGGCGTCGCGATCTTCATCCTCTCGGGCGACCAGCCGGAGAAGGTCGCCGCGCTGCTCGGCCAGCTCGGACTGCCGGCGAGCAGCGGACTCGGCGGCCTCTCCCCTGAGCAGAAAGCAGATTGGATCCGCCGGCACGACGGCGCCACGACCCTCATGCTCGGCGACGGCGCCAACGACGCCCTCGCCTTCTCCGAAGCCACGCTCCGCGGCACGCCGGTCGCGGACCTCGGCCTGCTCGAGCAGAAAGCCGACTTCTACCTGCTGGGCCGCGACCTGCGCGG
>JBDLWC010000003.1:0-8779 GCA_039804485.1 Verrucomicrobiota bacterium | reverse complement strand
TCTCCTTCGGGTAGATCATGTCGTTCACGCCGATGGAGATGCCGGCCTTGGTCGCGATGCGGAAGCCGGTCTCCTTGAGCGCGTCGAGGACCGGGATCGAAGCCTCGCGGCCGCAATACTTATAGGTCTTCAGGATCAGGTCCCCCAGCTGGCCCTTCTTCACGGTCTCGTTGAAGAAGCCGAGTTCGGAAGGCCAGATGGTGTTGAAGATGATGCGCCCGACGGTGGTGACGATCGTGCTGCCGGCGAGGTCGCCGTGGACGGTCTTGCGGTTGAAGTCGGGGTTGGCGAAGCGGACCCAGTCGTGCAGGTGCAGCGAGCCTTCGGCCTCGGCGAAGGTCGCCTCGGAGACGGAGCCCAGCACCGGCAGGTGGGTGTTGGCGGCCGGCTTGTCGGCGGGCTCGAGGGTCAGGTAGTAGGCGCCCAGCACGATGTCCTGGGACGGCGTGAGGATCGGCTTGCCGCTCGAAGGCGAGAAGATGTTGTTCGTGGACATCATCAGGAGCTTGCACTCCATGATGGCTTCCAGGGACAGCGGGACGTGGACGGCCATCTGGTCGCCGTCGAAGTCCGCGTTGTAAGCGGTGCAGACGAGCGGGTGGAGGCGGATCGCGTCACCCTCGATGAGGATGGGCTCGAAGGCCTGGATGGAGAGGCGGTGCAGCGTCGGCGCGCGGTTCAGGAACACCGGGTGGCCCTTGGTGACTTCCTCGAGGATGTCCCAGACTTCGGGCTTCTTCTGCTCGATGTGCTTGCGGGCGCCGCGGACGGTATGGGCGAAGCCCAGTTCCTTGAGGCGACGGATGATGAAAGGCTCGAACAGGACGAGCGCCATCTTCTTCGGCAGGCCGCACTGGTTGAGCTTGAGCTCGGGGCCGATGACGATGACGGAGCGGCCGGAGTAGTCGACGCGCTTGCCGAGGAGATTCTGGCGGAAGCGGCCGTGCTTGCCCTTCAGCATGTCGGAGATCGACTTCAGCTGACGGTCGCGGTCCTTGACCGGCTTGCCGTGACGGCCGTTGTCGAGGAGCGCGTCGACGGCCTCCTGGAGCATGCGCATCTCATTGTGGATGATGACGTCGGGCGTCTTCATCTGGATGAGCTGCTTCAGGCGGTTGTTGCGGTTGATGACGCGACGGTAGAGGTCGTTCAGGTCGGAGGTGGCGAAGCGGCCGCCTTCGAGGGGGACGAGCGGACGGAGGTCCGGGGGGATGACCGGGAGCACCGTCAGGATCATGTGCTCGGGGCGCTTGCCGGAAGCCAGGAAGCCCTGGATGATCTTCATGCGGCGGGCGATCTTCTTCTTGATCTGCTTGGAGCGGGTCGAGCGAAGCTGGTCGCGGAGGTTCTCGACCGTGGCGGCGAGATCCATCTTCTTGAGGAGCTGCTGGAGGGCCTCGGCGCCCATGCGCGCCTTGAAGGCGTCGGGGCCGTGCTGTTCGACGGCGCGGCGGTAGGATTCCTCGTCGAGGAGCTCCTTCTCTTCCATGCCGGTGGCGCCCGGGTCGACGACCAGGTACTTCTGGTAGTAGATGACCTGTTCGAGCTGGCGGGTGGTCATGTCGAGCATCAGCGACAGACGGCTGGGCATGCTCTTCAGGAACCAGATGTGGGAGACCGGGATCGCCAGGCGGATGTAGCCCATGCGCTCGCGACGGACGCGGGAGACGGTGACTTCGACGCCGCACTTGTCGCAGACGACGTCCTTGTACTTCACTTTCTTGTACTTGCCGCAGTAGCACTCGTAGTCGCGGACCGGTCCGAAGATGCGCTGGCAGAAGAGGCCGTTCGGCTCGGGCTTGAACGAGCGGTAGTTGATCGTCTCAGGGCTCTTGACCTCCTTGAGGCCCTTGACTTTGCGGTTACCGTGTTCGTCGAGCTCGTCGAGGAACTGTTCGCCCGTCCACTGGACGATCTCCTCGGGAGAGGCGATCGAGATGGAGACGAAATCGAAGGACTGTTCCTTCGTCTCGTTGGCGGTGAACTCGGGGGTGTGCTCCGGGTGGATCATGTCTGTTAAGGTCTGGGTTGGGTGGCGGCGGTCGCTCAGGCGCGGTCCGTCGTGGTGGCGGGGGAGGTGGAGCCGAGGCGGACGTCGAGGCACAGGGCCTGCATCTCCTTCATCAGCACGTTGAACGACTGCGGGGTGCCGCTGACGAGGGTGTTGTCACCCTTGACGAGCTGCTCGTAGATCTTGGTGCGTCCGGCGACGTCGTCGGACTTGACGGTGAGGAGCTCCTGCAGCGTGTAGGCGGCGCCGTAGGCTTCGAGGGCCCAGACTTCCATTTCGCCGAAGCGCTGGCCGCCGTACTGCGCCTTGCCGCCGAGCGGCTGCTGGGTGATGAGGCTGTACGGGCCGGTGGCGCGGGCGTGGATCTTGTCCGCGACGAGGTGGTTCAGCTTCATCATGTAGATGTAGCCGACCACGACGTCCTGGTCGAAGGCTTCGCCGGTGTGGCCGTTGATCAGCATGGCCTTGCCGGTCTCCGGCAGTTCGGCCTGCTTGAGGTATTCGCGGATCTGCTTCTCGGGGATGCCGTCGAAGATGGGGGTGGCCATCTTCAGGCCGAGCTTGGAGCAGGCCCAGCCGAGGTGCGTCTCGAGGACCTGGCCCACGTTCATGCGCGAAGGCACGCCCAGCGGGTTGAGGCAGATGTCGACGGGGGTGCCGTCGGCGAGGTAAGGCATGTCTTCGACCGGCACGATGCGGGCGACGACGCCCTTGTTGCCGTGACGGCCGGCCATCTTGTCGCCGACCTGGATCTTGCGCTTGGTGGCGATGTAGACCTTGACGTTCTTGATGGCGCCGCCCTCGTCGATGCCCTGTTCGATGGCTTCGACCTTGCGGGCGCGTTCCTGCTCGAGCTCGTCGAAGCGACGGTGGTAGCCGTCGACGATCTGGCGGATCTTCTGCTTCACCGGCGAGTCGTTCATCTCGATGGAGCGGGAGACGGAGGCCAGGCGGCGGAGGAGCGTCTTGGTGATCTTGCGGTTGGCGGGGATGATGGCCTCGCCGGTGTCCGAGTTCTTGACGTCGAGCGGGATCTTCTCGCCGAGGAGGATGTTCGAGAGGGACTCGGTCATCTCCTCGCGCAGGCGGGAGTCGGCGGTGCGGTACTCTTCGTTGACCTTCTTGAGCGCGCGGCGCTGGTCGTTGGGCGAGAGGCGGCCGTCGTCCTTGTCGGTCCGGGAGGAGACCTTGACGTCCATGATGATGCCGGAGATGCCGGAGGGGACGCGCAGGGAGGTGTCCTTCACGTCGCGGGCCTTCTCGCCGAAGATGGCGCGGAGGAGCTTCTCTTCCGGGGCGAGGTCGCCTTCGGACTTGGGGGTGATCTTGCCGACGAGGATGTCGTCGGGCTTCACCTCGGCGCCGATGCGGATGACGCCGTCGCGGTTGAGGTTGCGCAGGGCTTCCTCGCCGAGGTTCGGGATGTCGCGGGTGATCTGCTCCGGCCCGAGCTTGGTGTCGCGGGCGGTGACTTCGAACTCCTCGATGTGGACGGAGGTGAAGACGTCGTCCGTCAGCATGCGTTCGGAGAGCAGGATCGCGTCTTCGAAGTTGTAGCCGTTCCAGGGCATGAAGCCGACCAGGACGTTGCGTCCGAGGGCGAGCTCGCCCTTGTCGGTGGCGGCGCCGTCGGCGATGATGTCGCCCTGCTTGACCTTGTCGCCGCGGCGGACCAGCGGACGCTGGTTGAAGCACGTGGAGGAATTGGTCTTGAGGAACTTGCGGAGGTCGTAGACGTAGACGCCCTTCGAAGGCTCGCTCTTGAACTTCTTGTTCTCGAGCTGGGCCGGGGCGACTTCGCCGTCCTTGGTCACGATGATGCGGCGCGAGTCGGAAGCGGCGACGATGCCGGGGCCTTCGGCCACGATGACCGTCTTGGAGTCGATGGCGACGCGGCGCTCGAGGCCGGTGCCGACGAACGGAGCTTCGGTGACGACGAGGGGGACGCCCTGTCGCTGCATGTTCGAACCCATGAGCGCGCGGTTCGCGTCGTCATGCTCGAGGAACGGGATGAGCGCGGCGGCGACCGAGACGACCTGCTGCGGAGAGACGTCCATGTAGTCGACGTCTTCCGGGTCGACTTCGAGGATGTCGTCGCGGAAACGGACGGTCACCTTGCCCTTGAGGCGGGAGGCGTCGTCGAGTTCCGAGTTCGCCTGGGCGACCTTGAACTTCTCTTCCTGGTCGGCCGTCATGAACTCGACCTGGCTCGAGACCTTGCCGCGCACGACCTTGCGGTACGGCGCTTCGATGAAGCCGAACTCGTTGATGCGCGAGTAGGTGGAAAGGGAGTTGATCAGGCCGATGTTGGGACCTTCCGGGGTCTCGATCGGGCAGATGCGGCCGTAGTGGGACGGGTGGACGTCGCGGACCTCGAAGCCGGCGCGGTCGCGGTTGAGGCCTCCGGGCCCGAGGGCGGAGAGGCGGCGCTTGTGCGTCAGTTCGGCCAGCGGGTTGATCTGGTCCATCAGCTGGGACAGCTGGCTGCGCGCGAAGAACTCGCGGATGGCGTTGCCGAAAGGCTTCGGGTTGACGAGCTTCTGAGGGGTGATCGAGTCGACGCTCTGGTCGTACTCGTTGATGCGGGCCTTGACCGTCTTGACGACGTTCTTGAGGCCGGCGCGGCACTGGTTGGCGAGCAGTTCGCCCACGTTGCGGACGCGACGGGAACCGAGGTGATCGATGTCGTCGATGGCGCCGTCGCCGGCGCTGAGCTTGCAGAGCAGCTTGGTGGCTTCGACGATGTCCTCCGGGGTGATCGTCCGGGTGTCGAGCGAGACGTCGAGGCCGAGCTTCTGGTTGAGCTTGTAACGGCCGACGCGGCCGAGGTCATAACGCAGGGGATCCTGGAAGAGGCGCTGCATGTGGGCGCGGGCGCCCTTGACGTTGACGGGCTCGCCGGGGCGGAGCTTGCGGAAGATCTCCTTGAGGGCTTCTTCCTCGTTACGGACGGCGCCGATATCCTTACGGAGCGAGAGGATGATGGAGCCGTTGTCGAAGGCGGTGTCGAAGACGCCGAACTTCTGCTTCGGGAGCTGCTTGTGGATCTCCTTGAGGGTCTCGCGGGAGAGCTTGTCGTACTGCTTGGCGACGACCTTGCCGGTCTCGACGTCGACGATGGGGTCGGCGTAGACGAGCTGGGAAAGCTCCTCCGGATCGAGCTCCATCGCGGCCTTGGCGGTCAGTTCGCGGTGCTGGTAGAAGAGGGCCAGGATGTCCTTGTCGTCCTTGTAGCCGAAGGCGCGGAGCAAGGTGGTGACGAGGAACTTGCGTCGACGGCGACGGCGGTCGAGGTAGACCCAGAGCAGGTCGTTCTGGTCGAACTGGACTTCGATCCAGGTGCCGCGGTCCGGGATGATCCGGAAGGCGTGCAGCATCTTGCCGCTGGTGTGGGCGGATTCCTCGAAGCAGATGCCGGGAGAGCGGTGGAGCTGGGAGACGACGACGCGCTCGGCGCCGTTGACGATGAAGGAACCGCGGTCGGTGATCATTGGGATCTCGCCCATGAGGATCTCCTCGTCCTTGAAGGCGCCCTTCTCGCGCAGGCGCAGCTTGAGCATCGCGGAGATCGCGTAGGTCGTGCCCTCGCGGATGCACTCGAGCTCGGTCTGCTTGGGCATGACGAGCGCGTACTCGAGATACTCGAGACGGAAGTTGCCGTTGTTGCTCTCGACCGGGAAGGCCTCGCGGAAGACGGCGTCCAGCCCCACGTTCTTGCGGGCGGACGCGGGGACGTCGAGCTGCAGGAAGTCGTTGAACGAGAAAATCTGATTCTCGATCAGATTAGGCGGAGGGATGACTTCGCGTAGTTTACCGAAGTTTTTGCGCTCTTGAGGCATGGCAGGTGAAAGTGGGCTCGAGGAGAGTGACGGGTGGATTCGGTGGTGCTGACTGGTTTGCCTAGTGGGGTCGGACTGGGCGGCCGGGGGGAAGAAAAAGCGGGGAGGGTCGGTGACTCCCGGAGGGATGACGCCCTCCCCGCTTTGCTGGGAATGCTGGGAAGCGGATTACTTGACCTCGACCTCGGCGCCGGCGGCCTTGAGCTTGGTCTCGATATCCTTGGCTTCGTCCTTGGACACGCCTTCCTTGACGGGCTTCGGGGCGCCGTCGACGAGGTCCTTGGCTTCCTTGAGGCCCAGGCCGGTGATGGCGCGGACTTCCTTAATGACATTGATCGGGGTAGCGCCCTTGGCCTTGAGGATGACGTCGAACGTCGTCTTCTCTTCGGCAGGAGCGGCACCGGCGGCGGCGCCGGCGGCGGCGACGACGACAGGAGCGGCGGCGGAAACGCCCCACTTGGTCTCGAGGTCCTTCACGAGGTTAGCGATGTCCAGGACGGACTGGGCGCTGAGCCACTCGATGACTTGGTCTTTGGTGATGTTGCTCATGTTACTTGGTTCCTTGAATGGTTAGCGTCTTCTGAGGGACATTTGAGGGCGCGAGGCCCCTAACCGGGGTTCTTTGGATGTGTGTTGGTTTGGGTTTGGATTTCCCCCCGCTCGGACGCCTCCACATGGAGGCGCCTCCGCGGGGAAAGGGGCTTAGGCAGGCGTCTCGTCCTTCTGGCGCTTCGCGTCCAGGAGGCGGACGAACTGCGACGAAGGCGTGGAGAGCAGCGAGAGCAGCTGGGCGCGGATGCCGTCGAGGGACGGCAGCTTGGACAGGGCTTCGACTTCGGACTTGGTGAGGATCTTGGCGTCGAGGACGCCGCCCTTCACTTCGAGCTTGGAGAAGTCCTTGAAGAAGGTGACGAGGACCTTGGCGACGCCCGTCGGGTTCTTGCCGCCGGTCACGAGGGCCGTGTGGCCGCTGAGGTGGGCGGAGATGTCGGGCAGGTTGGCCTGCTTCGCGGCGATGTTGAGGATGCTGTTCTTGACGACGTGGTACTCCGCGCCGTGGACGCGGAGCTGGTCGCGGACGGCGGTGGCGTTCTCGACGGTGACGCCGGTGAAGTTGGCGAGCAGCAGGTAGTTGGAGCTGGCCAGCTGGGCGGCGACTTCGTCGACGAGGAATTGTTTTTCAGCGCGCATGTTCGTGTGGTCTCTTGAGCGGGGGTTAGGCGGTCGCGATGGCGGCCGAGTAAGGCTTGAGGTCGATGGCGACGCCGGGGCTCATGCTGGCGCTCAGCGTGATGGACTTGATGAAACGACCGCCGGCGAAACCGGCGGGCTGGGCCTTGACGAGGGCGGCGAGGGCGGCCTGGGCGTTCTCGGTGAGCTGGAGCGCGGAGAAGGACTTCTTGCCGACGACGATCACGATGTTGCCGGTCTTATCCATCTTGAACTCGACGCGTCCGGCCTTCACTTCCTTGATGGTCTTGGCGAGGTCGTCGGAGACCGTGCCCGACTTCGGGTTCGGCATGAGGCCCTTCGGACCGAGGACGCGGGCGACCTGACGGACGTCCTTCATCGCGGAGACGGTGGAGATGGCGACGTCGAAGTCGAGGAAGCCGCCGTTGACCTTGGCGATCAGGTCGGCGAGACCGGCGTAATCGGCGCCGGCGGCGAGGGCTTCGGCGGCGTTCTCGGTGAAGGCGAGGACCTTGATCTTCTTGCCGGAACCGTTCGGGAGCGAGACGGTGCCGCGGACCATCTGGTCCGACTGCTTGGGGTCGACGCCGAGGAAGGCGGAGATCTCGACGGTCTCGTCGAACTTGGCGCCGGGCATCTTCTTGATGATCTCGGCGGCCTGGCTGACGTCATACTTGGCCTTCAGGTCGGCGACCTGGAGGGCGGCGCGGTAGCGCTTGCTGGGTTTTTTGCTCATAGCGACTTTTGGTCTCCTGCGGGATGCAGTGGTGTGTTTGGGTTAGGGTTGGGTGAAACTTAGCCGACGACCTCGATGCCCATCGAGCGGGCGGTGCCGGCGATCATGCGGGCGGCGTTGTCGGGATTGACGGCGTTGAGGTCCTTCTTCTTCAGCTCGACGATCTCGAGGAGCTGCTTCTTGGTGACCTTGCCGACCTTGTCGCGATTCGGGACCTTGGAGCCGGACTCGATCTTGGCGGCCTTCTTCAGCAGGACCGAAGCGGGCGGGGACTTCAGGATGAAGGTGAAGGACTTGTCCTGGTAGACGGAGATGATGACCGGAAGGATCAGGCCGGCCTGGTCCTTGGTCTTGGCGTTGAATTCTTTGCAGAACGCCATGATGTTGACGCCCTTGGCGCCGAGCGCAGGGCCGACGGGAGGAGCAGGGTTAGCGGCGCCAGCGGGGAGCTGGAGCCTGATTTCGCCGACGACTTTCTTAGCCATGGTGGGTGTTTAGATGGTTGGGTTGGAAAAAGGATTACTCGCGGTCGTCGCGTTCGACCTGCCAGAACTCGAGCTCGACCGGGGTCGAACGTCCGAAGATGTCGACGGAGACCTCGAGCTTGCCGCGGTCGGCGTCGATCTTGTCGATGTTGCCGGCGAGGTTGGCGAAGGGGCCGTCCGTGATCTTGACGCGCTCGCCGATGTTGAAATTGACCTTGGGGACGACCTTGTCGGCCGCGTCGGCGACCTGCTGGAGGATGGTGTTGATCTCCTCCGTCTTGAGGGCGACGGGATTCTGGCCGCCGATGAGGCCGATCACGCCGTCGGTCCGGCGGAGGAAGCTCCACGGGGCTTCGAGCAGCATGCCTTCGTCGTCGAACAGACGGGCGCGCACGAAGAGGTAGGAAGGATAGAGCTTCATCTCGCTCTCGCGCTTCTTGCCGTTGCGGAAGTCCTTGACGGTCTTCACCGGCATCAGGATCTCGGCGACGAAGTCGCCCATCTCCTCGTCCTTGAT
>JBDLWC010000002.1:0-10246 GCA_039804485.1 Verrucomicrobiota bacterium | reverse complement strand
TGGCGGCCAGGGCCCGCCTTGACGGTTGCACCTTCGGCCGGGAGGGCTTGCATGGGGGCATGGTCCCTTTCACCGCGGAATACCGAGCGAATTTCTCCGATACGGACGCCGCCGGCATCATCCATTTCTCGACCGTTTTTTTCTGGGTCGAAGCCACGGAAGAGGCGTTGTTCCGCCACCTCGGCCTCCCGTTCCTCCGGGCGGAAGGGGCCAGGCTCACCGGCTTCCCGCGGGTCCGGGTCGAATGCGACTTCCTCGCTCCGATCTACCGCGAGGATGTCGTCACGCTGGCCCTGTCCCCCCGCGAGATCGGCGACAAGAAACTCGTCTGGGAATTCGCGGCCACGGTCGGCGAACGCTCGGTCGCCAAGGGCGCCCTCACCACCGTCTATGCCTGGCGCGAGGCCCAAGGCCCGATGTCGGCCGCCCTCGTGCCGCTGGAGATCAAGACGGCGTTGCAGAAGCATTTCGCAGGGTGAAGGCCGGTCGCGGCAAGAGGGTCGTCCCGGACGGGGGTCCTCGCCGGGTGCAGGTTGCCAAGGGCGCGGAAAGCGTTTTCGTATCCGCTACGTAAGCCATGGAAGACACCCCGATCATCCACAATTTCTCGCACGAAGCCTTCGGCTCCCGCTTCTGGGTCCGCATCGCGGCCGAGGACGGTGTATACGCCCGCAACGCCGCCCAGGGGCTCTTCCAATATCTCGACGACCTGGATTTCCAGACCGACCTCCGGCACGACAGCGGCCCCGTGGCCGCCATCAACTCGCTTCCCGCGGGCGCGCAGGTCACGCTCACCGAGCACGTGCAGGCGCTTTGGAATTTCTCCCAAGACGTCAGCGCGGACACCGGTCGCGGTTTCGACGCCTCGGCCGGGGCGGTCTTCGGTTACTGGCGCGGACGCGGCGACCTCCCGTTCAATCCGGACGACGCCGCCTGGGAGCAGGCCTTGGCGGCTTTTCGCAGCGGCGAGTTCCGGCTCGAGGGCGATAAGCTGACCTGCGTCAGGCCGGGCTTGTCGCTCGACTTCGGGGCGGTCGTCCGTGGCTACGCGCTCGACCGCATGGCGGACCTCTTGGAAAGCAGCTGGGGCATCCATCGGGCTTTGCTGATGGCCGCCGGCGGCGTGACCTTGGCGCTCGATCCGCCCGGTGATTCCGCCGGCTGGCGCATCGGCGTCGGGCCGCAGGCCGAGATCAAGCTCTGCCGTTTCGCGATGGCGAGCAAGCGCGCCGACCCCGCTCGTCACAACCTGATCGACCCGCGCACCGGTCAGCCCGTCAGCCTGGCCGGGCCCGTCCGCGCGATCGCGACTTCCGCGCTCGAAGCCGAGGGGCTGGCGGTCGTGGGCGCGGTCCTCGCTCCGGCGGAGGCCGAGGAATTCGTCAATCGCGGATGCAGCCGAGGGCTGTGGCTGCCGGATGAGACGAAGCTGGGGTCCGTCGGCTACTTCGAGGTCACCGAGCGGCCGGCGCCGCCGGAGAAGGCCTGAGGCGGGCCTCGAGGTCGTTCAGCAGTCCTTCGCGGTCGCCGGAGAAGAGATACGTGTCCGAACCCAGGCGGCGCAGGGCGGCGGCCAGGACGTCCTTGGGCGGGCGGCGATTGAGCATGAGCCGACGGAGGTAGGTCTCCAGGTCGTCCGAGATCTGCGGATGCTCGAGCTTGAGCCGGACGATCTGCATGAGCACCGCCTGGTTGGTCTCGTTCTGCAGGTGGGCTTGGATGAGGACGTCGTCGGCCTCGTCGTAGCGTCGGGCCGCGATCAGCTTGCGGCTCGCGGAGACCAGCACCTGCGGCGGCACGTTGCGGTGCTGCATCAGTTTCTGCAGGTTGATGGAGCCGATCTCGGTCTGGCCGTCGGCGAAATAGGCGATCGTGCGCAGGGCGTCGAAGGCGATGCGCGTCTCCGCGACCCATTGGTCGCGTTCCGCCTGCTTGTACAACGCGTCGACGAGGAGGATGGTCTCGCGGGCGCGTCCCGCGTTGAGGAGGCATTCGACATGGACCAGGTCGAAGCGGACGCGGTTCACGAAGCGGCGTTCCCGGGCGTGCTGGGCCAGCTTGGCGGTGAGCGCCACGTCGGCGGTGTCGTTGCCGAAGCGGGCGAGGTCGAGCATCGCCGATTCCTGCTGGCCGTAGCGCGCGAGGAGCCGGGCGATGACGTCCGCGCGCTTGGCCCGGAATTCTTCCCCTGGGAAGAGGTAGAGCGCTTGCACCAACGGCTCCGGCCGGTCGGGCAGGGTGATGGCGATCAGGTCGAGGCAGTCGCGGGCTCCGCGCAGCTCGCCGGTTTCCTTCAGCCAGCGGGCCTTCATCTCGAGGAGACGGACCCCGGCGGGGTAGGTGACCAGGGCGGCGTCCAGCTCGTCGCGGGCGGCGGCGCGTTCGCCGCTCTCCCAGAGGAGCTGGCAGTTCAGGAGGAAGCCCTCGGTCGTGGCCTCGAGCCGGTTCTCCTTGATGAGACGCGCGGCCGGGCCGAAGTCTCCGCGGAGGAAGTGGGCCTGCGCCGAGGCGAGGAGCAGGTCGCCCCGGATCGCCGGGTCGAGTCCGGGCTCCGCCAGGTGCCGGGCCGCCGTGGCGATCAGGCGCGCGTCCTGGTCCAGCATCAGGCACCGCTGGATGTAGAAGCGGAAATAGTCGCGATCGTTCCGGGCGAAACCGAGGGACTCCTCGATCAGCTGGTAGCCGTCGAGCGGGCGCTGGAAGGCGAAGAAGAGGTCGGCGCAGAGCCGCTGCGCCTCGAGGTTGGCCGGCGTGAGCTGGGCGCCCGTCCCGATATACTTCGCGAACTCGGCGTAATCCTGCCGCGCGAGCGCCGCCTTGGCGATCTCGACGAAGTATTCCCCTTTGCGGTGCAGGTGGGCGGCGCGTCCGTA
Organism: Verrucomicrobiota bacterium; assembly: GCA_039804485.1. GTDB lineage: Bacteria > Verrucomicrobiota > Verrucomicrobiia > Opitutales > UBA953 > UBA953. The sequence goes on along the minus strand of JBDLWC010000002.1, from coordinate 7,373 downwards.
GCTGTCCTTGACCGCCAGCAGCTTGGCGCGTTCGCGCAGGCGGACGGCCTCCTTGCCTAGGAAAAGATTGGCGGCGCTGTTGGCCAGCGTGTCGGGCAGGTAGAGATACATGTCGGCCCGACGCGTGGTCGGGATGCCGTTCATGAAGCGCTCCTTGAAGTAATTCGCCTCCGAGAGGACCACCCAGAGCAAGGTCAGGAAGACCGGCGCGAGCAGGGCGATGCGTCGCCAGGCCGGACGGTATTTCCGCTCTTTGTAGCCGACGGTCTCGACGACGACCGTCCCCAGCAGGATGGGGTGGCTCGAGCGGGAGCTCTGGCCTTGGCCGTAGACGTAATGGGGTTCGGCTGACATGCCTGCCACGATGTTCCTGCTCCGGGGTGGACGGGCAAGAACGGAGTAGGCTTCAGAGGCTGGCGACAGCTTCCGCGGCGGTCGCCGCCGGCGGCAGGCAAGTCCGGCCCACGCAGACGGCGAAGCCCTGCGCTCCGGGCGTCTCGATCAGGAAGGCCGGACGATACGGGCGGGCGTGCGGCGCGGTCCGGCTGTCTCCGTTGAGCGCCAGCCGAAGGGCTTCCCAGTCGCCGGCGGCCTTGATGGTCGCATGGCCGATGGCCTGCCGGGCGAGACCGTCCAAGGCATGGGCCACCCCGTTGGGGACGTTGCGACAGAGTCCCGCGTAGGCGGTGGAGAGGTCGGCGAACTCGCGGCTCCAGCGCGGGTCGTCCGAGAGCGCCTGCAGCTGGCCCAGCCCGTGCAGCAGGGAAGAGTTGCCGGCCGGGACGGCGTTATCGAACCAATCCTTCTGGCGTACCGAGAGGTCTTCGCGGTGGGCGGGCACCACGAACGCGCCGACGGCATGAGGGTCGCCGAAAAGCTCGAGCGCCGAGCGCAGCAGGGTTTCGGCCCGACCGGCGTAGGGCGAGGCCGAGCCGGGGCGAGCCCACGCGGCGACCGCCGCCAGCGCGAGTTCCGCTTCGATGAGCCAGGCATAGTCGCTGAGGTTGCCCTCCAGGCCGGCTTGTTCGCCTTGCGCGACGGAGCGGAGCCGCGTGCCTTGTTCGACGGCGAACCGGCGCCAGAGTCCGGCTTCGAGTTCGAGCGCGAGTTCGACCCAGTCGGTCCGACCCAGGATCCACCCGGCCTTCGCGAGGTTGGTCACCAGCAGCGCGTTCCAGCTCACCAGGTTCTTGTCGTCGCGCGCGGGCTGAGGGCGGCGGTCGCGGAGGGCGAGGAGTTTCGCCCGGGCAGGGGCGAAGCGCTGGCGGGCGGCATGGTCGCCCTTGAGCTTCGGGATGTTCTTCCCCTCGAAGTTGCCTTGGTCGGACAATCCGTACGCCTGCGCGAAAGCGAAGGCCTCGGCGCCGAGCGCGTCGGCGACCTCGGGGGCCGTCCAGACATAGGTCGTCCCTTCGTGGTGGTCCGTGTCGGCGTCGAGCGAGGCCGCGAACAGGCCGTTGGCGGTGCGCATCTCCCGGAGGAGCCAGCCGACCGTCTCGGCGCAGATGTCGGCGTAAAGCGGGTCGCGATAGCGGGCCCAGGCCTCGGCGTAGGCGCCGAGCAGCTGGGCGTTGTCATAGAGCATCTTCTCGAAGTGCGGCACCGTCCAGTCGCGGTCGACGCAGTAGCGGTGGAAGCCTCCCCCGATCTGGTCGTAGAGCCCGCCGCGCGCCATGGCGCCCAGCGTGATCGTCAGCACGGCGTCGACGCGCGACGCCAGGGCGCGGTCGGCTTCGACGGCGGCCATGCCGCGCATCCCGAGCAGGAAATCCAGCGTGTGCGGCGACGGGAATTTCGGCGCGGCTCCGAAGCCGCCGAAGGTGTCGTCATGCTGCTCGGCCATCCGGCGGACCGCTTCGACGAGGTCCGCGGTCGTCGGCGCGGTCCCGTCCGCGTCGGGCGCGCGCGTGAGGTGGGTGAGGTTCTGCGCGATGGCGTCCGCGTTGGCGGCGAGTTCGGCCTTGCTGCGGTGGTAGAAGTCCGTGACGCGCATCAGCAGCTGCGGCCAGGGCACCTGGCCCTGCCCGCGGTCTTCCGGCGGGAAATAGGTGCCGCCGAAAAACGGCCGGCCGTCGGGCAGGCAGAAGCAGTTCAGCGGCCAGCCGCCGTGGCCTTGGATCATCTGGACCGCGTCCATCATCAGCTTGTCGACCTCGGGGCGCTCCTCGCGGTCGACTTTGACGCAGACGAAGTGCCGGTTCATCAGTTCCGCCACCCACGGCTGCTCGAAGGACTCCCGCGCCATCACGTGGCACCAGTGGCAGGAGGAGTAGCCCACGGACACGAGGACGGGCTTGTCCTTGGCCTTGGCCTCGGCGAACGCTTCGGGTCCCCACGGCCACCAATGCACGGGGTTGTCCGCGTGTTGGCGGAGATACAGGGAGCTTTCTTGGGCCAGTCGGTTCGACACGCCTGCAAGGTTGGCATCCTGCGCCCGGGCGCAACAAAGACCGTTTCCGCGCCCTTCGACTTGCAGGGGAGGGGGCGAGGGGCAAAGGTCATGGGGTGATTTCCCTTCACCCTTGCCGCGCTCCCCGCCCTCCGCTCGGAAGGCCCGCGGCGGGTCCCGCCTGACCATGTCGACCATCCGCATCCTCGCGCCCACCGTGGCCAACCAGATCGCCGCGGGCGAGGTGGTGGAACGGCCGGCCGCGGTCATCAAGGAGCTGGTGGAGAACTCCCTCGACGCCGGCGCCCGGCGGGTGACGGTCGACTTTTCGCGCGGCGGCAAGGCGCAGATGAGCGTCGAGGACGACGGCAAGGGGATGACCGGCGACGAGGCCCTGCTGAGCCTCGAGCGCCATGCCACCAGCAAGATCCAGGTGGCGGCGGACCTCGACCGGATCGCCACCTTCGGCTTCCGCGGCGAAGCGCTGCCGTCGATCGCCAGCGTGGCGCGTTTCACGATGCAGACGCGGCCGGCGTCGGCGGCGGCGGGCACCGAGATCGCCATCAACGGAGGTCAGCTGGTGCATCGCCGCGACCATGGCATGGCGCCGGGCACGCGCATCGAGGTCGCGAACCTTTTCCACCCCGTCCCCGCCCGCCTGAAGTTCCTCAAGTCCGATGAGACGGAAGCGGCCCACATCGTCCGCCTGGTCAGGCTTTACGCCATCGCCCATCCGGAAGTCGGCTTCCTCCTGCGCGAAGACGGCCGGGAGGTCTTCCGCTCCCCCGGCCACGCGCCTCTGTTGGATCGCGTGCGCGAGATCTGGGGGCGGCAGGTCGCGGAAGAGGTGGCTTTGATGCCTGTGTTCGAACGCCCGGGGATGCGGCTCAGCGGCCTCCTGGGGAAGCCTGGCGTCAGCCGAGGCACGCGCCAGGACCTCGTGACCGTGGTCAACGGGCGGCCCGTGGACAGCCGCACCATGGCCTTCGCGCTCACGGAGAGCTACCACACCCTCATTCCCAAGGGCCGCTATCCGCTCGCCTTCGTCTTCCTCGAGATCGATCCGGCTTGGGTCGACGTGAACGTCCATCCCGCGAAGCGCGAGGTGCGTTTCCGGGACGAAGCCAAGGTCCGCCATTTCCTCATCGAATCCGTCCTCGCGGTCCTGCGCGCGCGGGCCGACGAAGGCCTCCCGGCGGAGTCGGTGCCCGCGCTCCCGGGGCCGGTTCCGTTGAGCGCCTCGGTCGCGCCGAGCGTCAGCGTCCCCGCGGTCCCTGTGTCGTCCGTGCCGGCGGAAGCCTCGTCTCCCGGGTCGACGACCGCCGCGCCGGTCTCCGCGCACGCCCCGGCCGTGCGCCTCGGCTGGCGCTTGCTCGCCCGCCTCCGCGAGGAAAGGGCGGCCTTCGAGACGCCGACGGGCCTTGCCATTCTCGACCTTGGCGCCGCCCACCAGCGGGTGCTTTACGAAGACATCCTGGCCCGATTCACCGCGGGCCGCCCCGTCAGCCAGTCGCTGCTGATCCCGCTCACGCTCGAGCTCGAGCCCCTGCCCGGGGCCGTGCTGAAGGAGCGGATGGACCTGCTGGCCTCGGCCGGTTTCGAGTTCGAGGAATATGGCCGCAACTTCTGGCGCATCCAGGCCTTGCCCGCATGGCTGGAGCCCGCGGCCGCCTTGGAATTCCTGCGCGACCTCCTGGCGGAGATGGCCCGCCGGGAAGGGGATTTCGGCCGGCCGGCGCTGGCCTACGACGCCCTCGCCCGTCTCGCGGTCGCCCGGGCCAGGCGGAAAGGCGACGACCTCGTCGATGCGGAGATCGTCGAGCTCGCGCACGCGCTTTTCCGCACCGCCCAACCGGGGACCTGTCCCCGCGGCCGGCGGACCTACGTCGAATGGACCGACGCCGACCTGTCGCGTCGCTTCGGCTGATCAGCGTCGCCCGCGTCCTCGCTTGGGCGAAGCCGGCTTGCCCGTGCGCAAGGCTTCGATCTGGTCGCGCAACGTGGCGGCGCGCTCGAACTGCAGGTCGTCGGCGGCCGCCAGCATCTCCGCCTCCATGTCGGAGAGCACGCGGGCGATGTCGCGGTCGGGCGTGCCTTCCGCCACCGCGAGGGCGTCCTCGGCCTCCGTCTCGACCAGGCTCTCCTCGATCCGGCGGCGCGTGCTCTGCGGGGTGATCCCGTGTTTCGCGTTATAGGCCTCCTGCCGCTTGCGGCGGTCGCCGCAGATCGTCAGGGCGCGCGTGAGGGATTTCGTCATCACGTCGGCGTAGAGGAGCACCTTGCCCTCCGCGTGGCGGGCGGCGCGGCCGGAAGTCTGCACCAGGCTCGTCTCGCTGCGCAGGAAGCCCTCCTTGTCCGCGTCCAGGATGCCCACCAAGGCCACCTCGGGCAGGTCGAGGCCTTCGCGCAGGAGGTTGACGCCGACCAGGACGTCGAAGTGGCCGGCGCGGAGCCGGCGCAGGATCTCGACCCGTTCGATGGCGTCGATGTCGGAGTGCAGGTACTCGACCTTCAGCCCGCTCTCCCGCATGAAATGGGCCAGGTCTTCGGACATCCGTTTCGTCAGCGTCGTCACCAGCGTGCGGAACCCCCGGGCGGCCACGGCCTTGGCCTCGCCGATGATGTCTTCGACCTGGCCGGCGATCGGCCGGACTTCCATCACCGGATCCAGCAGTCCCGTCGGCCGGATCACCTGTTCGGCGATGACCGACGACACCGCGTATTCATGGGGCGCGGGCGTGGCGGACACGTACACCGCCTGCGCCACCAGTTCGTCGAATTCCTCCGGACGCAAGGGCCGGTTCTCGAGCGCGGAAGGCAGGCGGAAGCCGAACTCCACCAGTCGTTCCTTGCGGGCGCGGTCGCCGTGGTACATCCCGCCGATCTGGGACACCGACACGTGGCTCTCGTCGATGAAGACCAGCCGGTCCGACGGGAAGAAGTCCAGCAGGCAGTGCGGGCGTTCGCCGGGGCGGCGGCCCGACATGTGCATCGAATAGTTCTCGATGCCCGGGCAGAAACCGGTCTCGCGCAGCATCTCCAGGTCATGCTCCACGCGCATCCGGATCCGCTGGGCCTCGACGAGCCGGTTCGTCTGCTCGAAATGGGCGACCCTGGCCTCGAGTTCGGCGCGGATGGCGGCCGTGGCGGCCTGCACGCGGCCCGGGGCCATCACGTATTGGTTGGCCGGGTAGAGGTCGAACTTCGGGAGCTGCTTGCCCGGCTTCACGCTGACCGGGTCGAGTTCGCGGATGGCCTCCAGCGTGTCGCCCCAGAATTCCAGACGGATCGCCGTCTCCATGTAGGCCGGCCAGACGTCGATGGTCTCGCCGCGGGCCCGGAAGTTGCAGCGCTCGAGGATGGCGTCGTTGCGGACGTACTGGTTGGCGACCAGCTTGGCCAGGAGCTCGTCGCGGCGGAGCGTCATGCCCGCCCGCAGGGAGATCATCGCCGCGAGGAAGTCCTCGGGGGAGCCCAGGCCGTAGATGCATGAGACCGACGCGATGACGATCACGTCGCGCCGGGAGAGCAGGGCGCTGCTGGCGCTGATGCGGAGGCGCTCGATGTCCTCGTTGATGGCGGAATCCTTCTCGATGAAGGTGTCCGTCGACGGCACGTAGGCCTCCGGCTGGTAGTAGTCGTAGTAGCTGACGAAGTACTCGACGGCGTTCTCGGGGAAGAAGTGCTTGAACTCCGAGTAAAGCTGGGCGGCGAGCGTCTTGTTGTGCGAGATGATCAGCGTCGGCCGCTGCTGCCGGGCGATCAGGTTCGCCATCGTGAACGTCTTCCCCGAGCCCGTCACGCCGAGGAGCGTCTGCCGGCCATGGCCGGCCTGCAGCGAGGCGTCGAGGGTCGCGATGGCGGCCGGCTGGTCGCCCATCGGGCGATACTCGGATCTCAGCCGGAATTCCATCTCAGTCCAGGCGCCCGCGGGCGAGCCACGCCGGATCGACTTCGGAGAGGTCCTTCACGATGCGATGCGCTCCGGCCGACCCGAGCTGCTCGCGGGTGTTCGTGGTCGCGAGGGCGATGGTGATGAATCCGCCGGCGAGGCCGGCCTGCAGGCCCGAGAACGAGTCCTCGAAGACGAAGGACGTCGCCGGGTCGCCGCCGCCGAGCGCGCAGGCCTTCAGGAAGACCTCCGGGTCCGGCTTGCCCTTGGTGACGTCCTCGCTGGCGACGGCGCCGGCGAAGTGGTGGCCGATGCCGAAGAGCTCGAAGGACAGGGCCAGGTTCTCCTTGTGGGTCGAGGTGCCGATCACGCAAGGGACGCCGAGCGCGTTGAGCGCGCCGCAGAGCTCGCGGACGCCCGGCAGGAGGCGGACGTGCCCGGTCCGGGCGATCTCGCGGTAGAGGGCTTCCTTGCGGAGCGAGAGCCGCCTCACTTCGGCGGGGTCGCGCGACCAGCCGAGGATGTCGGGGATGATCAGCTCGTTGCGCTTGCCGAAGCCGCGCTTGAAGTGGTCGGCCGGCAGCGCCCGGCCCTCTTCCCGGGCCAAGGCCTCCCAGGAACGTTCATGGGCGACGGAGGAGTCGATGACGACTCCGTCCCAATCGAAGACGGCGACGGTGCGGGGCATGGGTCAGTGTTTGTCCCAGGGCAGCGTGACCTTGATCGGCCGATGCTCCCAGACGTTGAAGGGTTCGAAGATCTGGCCGGGGGCGAGGATGCCGTTGGGGTCGAGGGCTTTCTTCACCGCGAGCATCGCGCCGATCTCGGCCGGCGTGTGCTGCAGCGACAGGAAAGGCGACTTCGCGAGGCCGATGCCGTGCTCGCCCGTGATCGCCCCGCCGAGCTCGACGACTTTCTCCATCACCTCGCGGATGGCCTGTTCGGCCTTGCGGCAGTGCTCCGGGTTGAACCGGTCGTACATGATGTGCACGTGGAAGTTGCCGTCGGCGGCGTGGCCGAAGGTCGGGGTCGCCAGGCCGATGCGGTCGCGGACCTCGCGGGTGAAGCGGAGCAGCGCGACATAGCCGCGGA
>JBDLWC010000001.1:0-4663 GCA_039804485.1 Verrucomicrobiota bacterium | reverse complement strand
CGGTGCTCGTCGCGCGCACCGCCGACGGCCGCACCGCCGTCTACGATCCCGCCGAGAACATCCATCGTGACCATATCCTGCATCTGTCGCTCTCGCCGGCCCGCGTCTCCGCCGCCACCGCGGCCGAGGCCCGCGCGCTCGCCCTGAGCATCGCGGAGAAGATCCGGCTGGTCGGCCTGCTCGCCGTCGAGATGTTCGTGCAGGACGGACGCATCGTCGTCAACGAGCTCGCGCCGCGTCCGCATAACAGCGGCCACCAGACCTTCGACGCGAACGAGACGAGCCAGTTCGAGCAGCATGTCCGCGCCGTGTGCGGGCTGCCGCTCGGCGGCACGAAGCCGCTCGCGCCTTCCGCGATGGTCAACCTGCTCGGCGACGTCTGGCGCGACGGCCGGGAGCCCGACTGGACCAAGGTCCTCGCGGATCCTTCCGCCAAGCTGCATCTCTATGACAAGGGCAAGGCCGCGCCGGGTCGCAAGATGGGCCACATCACGGTGACCGCGCCGACGCTCGACGAAGCGATGCGCCGCGCCGAGGCCCTCCACGCCGCGCTCTGATCAGTCGAGCAGCTCCGGCTTCCGGCTGAAGAGCTCGAGGGGGATCTGGCCGAGGCAGAGGAAGAGCAGGATCGCCTGGAAGACCGGGATGCGCGCCTTGAGGCCGGCGGCCTGGGCCACGTAGTTCTTGGCCATCACCTCGGAGATCATCGCGAACGCGAAGACCAGCGAAGCGACGCAGAGCACGACGAAGAGCCGGTTCCAGGCCTGCGGCGAGGCGATGCGGCGCCATGGCAGGAAGAGCAGCCCGGCGTACGCGATGAGGAACCAGGACTCGGCGCGGAGCGCGCGCGGGAACGTGACGACGGCCGGATTCCAGCGCGGCGGGATCTGCGCGAACCCCAGGTTCAGCCCGCCGGCGAGTTCGTTGACTCCCATCAGCAGGCAGAACGTCCCGAAGAGCAGGGCGATGATGCGCGCATAAAGGATGCGGCGGGCGGTGGTCTCGTGCATGGAAGGAGGCGGGTCGGAAGTCGCGGCGGGAACTCAGAGCGGACGGAACAGGGCGACGTCGCTCCATTCGCCCATGACGCGGCCGTCGGACTTCATGCCGTCGCCCCAGGCCGCGCGGCACTTGGCTTCGAAATGGGCGCGGACGGCGTCCTGTTCCTTCGCGAGGATGCCGCTGAGGGCCAGCACGCCGCCGGGGCTCACGGAGTCCACGAGGTTGTCGGCGTAGATGCAGAGCACGTCGCTGATGATGTTCGCGAGGACGACGTCGGCGCGCCCGGTCAGGCGGAAGCCTTCCTCGAGCCCGGCGTGATGGAAGGCGACCGCCTCGTCGGCGATGCCGTTCTCCTCGCGGTTGGCGATGCTCACGCGCACGGATTCCGGATCGCGGTCGAAGCCGGCGATCCGCCCGCAGCCGAGCTTGGCGGCGGAGAGGGCGAGGATGCCTGAGCCGCAGCCGGCGTCGGTCACCGACACCTGCGCGGCGGGATGCGTCTCGAGGAAGTCGAGCATGCGGATCGCGCACAGGCGCGTCGTCGGGTGGTCGCCGGTGCCGAACGCCAGGCCGGCGTCGAACCAGATCACCGCGGCGTCGGCCGGCACCGGGTGCTTGCCGCGCATCCAGGCCGGGACCCAGTGGAGGCGTCCATGGTCCCAGGGCTTGAGGTGTTCCTTGTAGGCTTCCTTCCAGTCCTTGTCGGCCATGACGGTCTCGTCGTAAGCCTCGGGGAGTTTCTTGAACGCCTTGCGCAGGCCGGCCCACGCTTCGTCGGCCTCCGCCTTGGTGTCGAAATAGCCCATCACGAAGTGCGGCTTCCCCGGACCTTCATGGAAGAGCATCCAGGAGGAGCGGGTGAGTTCGCAGAAATGGTCTTCCAGCGGCTGGACCATGTCTTCGTGGATGGGGCACTTCAGTTCGATCATCAGGAAAGGGTCTCGCTCAGGCGGGCGATGACCGCGGGGAGCAGGGCGTGCTCGGCGGCATGGATCCTGTGCGCGAAGGATTCGAGGGTGTCGGTCGCTTCGCGGGCGACGCGGGTCTGTCCCAGGTGCGCGCCCCCGTCGATCTCGGCGTTGACCCAGTGGACGGTGCAGCCGGCCTCGGGCACGCCGGCGTTCCAAGCCTGGCCGATGCCGTCGAGTCCGGGGAAGGCCGGCAGCAGGCTGGGGTGGAGATTGATGATGCGCCCCGGGAAAGCTTCGAGGAGCGGCGCCTTGATGACGCGCATGAAGCCGGCGAGGACGACGAGGTCGACCTGCGCGGCCTTCAGGGCTTCGGCCCAGGCCTGTTCGCGCTCCGGCGAGAACTTCGTCTTGAAAGGACCGGTGTCGAAGAAGCGGGCGGGGACGCCGAACCTCGGGCCGAGCTCCAGCATCTTGCAGGTCGGCACGTCGCACCAGATCCCGACCACCTTGGCCTTGCCCAGGCGTCCTTCGGCCTGGGCGCGGAGGACGGCCTCGGCGTTGGAGCCGCGACCGGAGCCAAGGAGGGCGACGCGCATCCGCCCAAGGTGTCGGCGGGCGACCCCGCCTGCAAACGGATTTTGGATTTCAGCCTTTGAACCCTTCCCGGAAAGACCGAATATCTCCGCACCCTTCTCCATGGACCGCCGCGACTTTCTCCACCTCACCGCCCTGGGTTCGCTGGGCGCCCTCGGTCTGGCGGGTTGCGCCGGCGGCGGTGGCGGCGGCGTGTCTTCCGCCGGGCCTGTCGCCCCGCGTCCGCCTCTTGCGCCTCAGCCCCTCTCGGGACAGGTGATGACCGGCATCGACGTGCTCGCCGCCGAGGATTTCGCGCTGCTGCGCGGCCTGCGTTGCGGATTGGTGACGCACCGCGCCGGCGTCAACCGGCTCGGCCAGCGCACGGTCGACGTCCTGGCTCGCGCGCCCGGCGTGAAGCTCGTGAAGTTGTTCGGACCTGAACACGGCATCGACGGCGTCGCCAAGGCCGATGCCTCGGTCGGTCACGGCAAAGACGCCCGCACCGGCCTGCCGATCTACTCTCTCTATGGGGCCACCCGGCGCCCCACGCCGGAGATGCTCTCCGGACTCGATGCGGTGGTCGTGGATTTCCAGGACATCGGGGTCCGCTCGTACACTTACATCAGCTGCCTGCGTCTCGTCCTCGAGGCTTGTTATTCGCTCCCGCGTCCGCCGGTCGTGGTGGTGCTCGACCGGCCCAACCCGCTCGGCGGCGAGAAGGTCGAGGGACCTTTCCTCGATCGCAAGTGGCGCAGTTATGTCGGCGCCTACGAGACGCCTTACGTCCACGGCCTGACCATCGGCGAGGTCGCCCGCTGGGCCGTCGCCACGCCCGGCGTCCTCGATCTGGATGAGTCCGCCCGCCGGCGCGGCCGGCTCGAAGTCGTCGGCCTGCGCGGCTGGCGTCGCGCGATGACCTGGAGCCAGACCGGATTGAAGTGGACGCCGACCTCGCCCATGATCGACAGCCCCAAGGCGGCGTTGGGTTACGCCATGACGGGGCTGGGCTGCATGGATTCCGGTTTCAGCCATTCCTCCGGCACCGGCCGCAATTTCCGTTTCGTGACCTATCCGCGCCGCAAGTCCGCCGAACTGGTCGCGGCGCTCGCCGCCGCCTCGCCCGGCCTGACGCTCGAGCCGCAGCAGCTCGCCGACGGCACGCAGGGCGTCTATGTCGGCGTCAGCGACTGGACGCGCCTGCGGCCCACCGCGCTTTCCCTGCAGATGCTCCGGCAGGCGTGCGTCTGGGCGCCGAATCCCTTCGCCGGGCTCCCGGCCGGCAAGCGCGAGCTCTTCATCAAGCACCTCGGCAGCGAGGCCTTCTTCGAGGAGCTCCGCGCCAAGGGCGCGCGGACGGACCTCGCCCGCTGGCAGACGCGCTGGGACGGCGACGCGGCGTCCTTCCGGGCGCGCACGGCTCCGTTCCGGCTCTACGCCTGATCAGTAGGCGCGGCCTTCGCGCTTCTCCCAGTAGTTGATGTAGGCCTGGTTGAGCACGCCGAGACCGCCCGGCGTCGGGTAGTCGCCGGTGAAGTACCAGTCGCCGCGGCTCGTGGGGCAGGCCTTGTGCAAGGACGCGATCTTCTGGAAGACGAGCACGAGCTCGCCCTTCCAGCCGCTCTTCGCGGGGTAGACCAGTTCGGCCGCCTTGGCGGCGATCTCCTCTTCCGTGAAGGCGTCGTAGATGCGGCGCACGTGGTTCTTCATCTGCGCGACGGGCAGCTTCGACTGGGCCGTGCAATCTTCGTAGACCTCGCGGAGGAGGTCGGCCTTGCCGCGCTCCTTGCAGAGCGCCACGGCCGCCTGGAAGGCGAGGAACTTGCCCATCTCGGACATATCGATGCCGTAGCAGTCCGGGTAGCGGATCTGCGGGGCGGTCGAGGCGATGACGATGCGCTTCGGGTTCGGGCGGGCGAGGATGCGGAGGATCGACTGGCGGAGCGTCGTGCCGCGGACGATCGAGTCATCGACGCAGACGAGCGTGTCGCCGTCGCGGACGGTGCCGTAGGAGATGTCGTAGACGTGCGAGGCCATCTGCATGCGGTTCTTCTCCTGGGAGATGAACGTGCGCAGCTTGACGTCTTTGTGGGCGACCTTCTCGCCGCGGGGCCAGCCGCCGAGCACGAGCCGGTCGATCATCGCTTCGTCGAGCTGGCCGGCGCGCTGGGCGGCGA